>NZ_JBNNTI010000006.1:0-3511 GCF_050278625.1 Viridibacillus sp. NPDC096237
TGGCGACATACGGAGCTGACGAATACTAATAGATCGAGGACTTAACCAAATTTTACTTAACAAACTTCAATGTAATTTATCCAGTTTTGAGAGAATAATAAAAAACTTTTTTAAAATAGTAAAAAACACTTGCTAAAATTTTAAAAAGATGATATAATTATTCTTGTCCTTAGGTAATACAATAGTCTAGTGATGATGGCAAAGAGGTCACACCTGTTCCCATGTCGAACACAGAAGTTAAGCTCTTTAGCGCCGATGGTAGTTGGGGGTCTCCCCCTGTGAGAGTAGGACGTTGCTAGGCGATCATATTATTCCGAAGTAGCTCAGTGGTAGAGCATCCGGCTGTTAACCGGACGGTCGTAGGTTCGAGTCCTACCTTCGGAGCCATTTTTGGAGAGCTGTCCGAGTGGCCGAAGGAGCACGATTGGAATTCGTGTAGGCGAGTAACCTTGTCTCAAGGGTTCAAATCCCTTGCTCTCCGCCATACAAATTCTTATTTATTATATGGCCCCTTGGTCAAGCGGTTAAGACACCGCCCTTTCACGGCGGTAACACGGGTTCGAATCCCGTAGGGGTCACCATTTACAACATTACACGGAGGATTAGCTCAGCTGGGAGAGCACCTGCCTTACAAGCAGGGGGTCGGCGGTTCGATCCCGTCATCCTCCACCATTTCAATTAATAATACCATTATCGCGGGGTGGAGCAGTTCGGTAGCTCGTCGGGCTCATAACCCGAAGGTCACAGGTTCAAATCCTGTCCCCGCAACCAAATGGTCCGGTAGTTCAGTTGGTTAGAATGCCTGCCTGTCACGCAGGAGGTCGCGGGTTCGAGTCCCGTCCGGACCGCCATTTTTAAAAAAAGAATATTAAATTATTATGGGTCAGTAGCTCAGTTGGTAGAGCATTAGATTGAAGCTCTAAGTGTCGGCGGTTCGATTCCGTCCTGACCCACCATAATAATGCCGGTGTAGCTCAGTTGGTAGAGCAACTGACTTGTAATCAGTAGGTCGAGGGTTCGACTCCTTTCGCCGGCACCATGTTTTTCTGGAGGGGTAGCGAAGAGGCTAAACGCGGCGGACTGTAAATCCGCTCCTTCGGGTTCGGCGGTTCGAATCCGTCCCCCTCCACCATTTTTTTATTTTAGGGGCATAGTTTAACGGTAGAATAGAGGTCTCCAAAACCTTTGATGTGGGTTCGATTCCTACTGCCCCTGCCAATTTAATTATAATGGCGGTTGTGGCGAAGTGGTTAACGCACCTGATTGTGGTTCAGGCATTCGTGGGTTCGATTCCCATCAGTCGCCCCATTTAATTTTTGACAATAAAATGATATTGAAATATAATGATAATATTATGGCGGTTGTGGCGAAGTGGTTAACGCACCTGATTGTGGTTCAGGCATTCGTGGGTTCGATTCCCATCAGTCGCCCCATATTATTGGGGTATAGCCAAGCGGTAAGGCAACGGATTTTGATTCCGTCATGCCCTGGTTCGAATCCAGGTACCCCAGTTAAATTTGCGGAAGTAGTTCAGTGGTAGAACACCACCTTGCCAAGGTGGGGGTCGCGAGTTCGAACCTCGTCTTCCGCTCCATTTTTTATTTACGGCGGCATAGCCAAGTGGTAAGGCACAGGTCTGCAACACCTCTACCACCGGTTCAAATCCGGTTGCCGCCTCCAATTATTTTTAAAATATCTACATATTGCATGTAATAATATTATGCCGGTGTGGCGGAATTGGCAGACGCGCACGACTCAAAATCGTGTTCTTTCGAGAGTGTCGGTTCGACCCCGACCACCGGTATCATTAGGTTAATTTACGTTACGATTAAAAAGTTAAGAAAGCTCATAAACCTTGATATAACAGGGTTTGTGAGCTTTTTGTATTTTTTGGGTTACGATAGGAAACGATACGAATCGAAATTATTTTACACACTTTTTGCACACAGACAGGTTCATTTTACACAAGTTTTTACACAAGCTGCGATCTGGGAAAACGTGATTGATTAAGGGAAGCAAAATAAAAAAAGCCCATGTTTATTTTTCAAACATGAGCTTTTTTAATAAAATTTAATTTGGACATTGTGAGGCGTTAATTGTTCTTCTACTGATACATTTCTGTAAAAGTATCGATTGCCAATTGATCGTTTTCTTCAATGGTTTCTTTTAGAAGATGTGCATAAGTTCTCATTGTTGTTTCAATGTCTTCATGACCTAAGCGTCTACTTGGGGCTTCCCCCTGTGAGAGTAGGACGTCGCTAGGCAATAAAGCAGTCAGCTGTATGCTGGCTGTTTTTTTATAAAGATGGTAACATCGGTGACGATTTAAAATATGGACTTAAAGGTTTTAAATCGTACCATTTTTCGAGTCCTTACCCTGAAATAAAAGGTGATGAGGATATGAGAGTAGTATACCCAGCTTATAAAAACGCAATTATTTTAGCGTTTGGACACAGATATATCCCGACTGATTTTTATAAACGCTTTAAATCACGAGTTTAATATTCGTTCTAAAAGATTGCCTATTTAATAGACAATCTCTTTTTATTTGAAAAAGTACAATAATAGGAGAGATAAGGATGTCAGAAAAAACAGGGCAATTACTCCTTTTCGATTATGAAGAAACAGCTGATGTAATTATCGATGCTGCTGCACTAATTCTCTCTACTTTTATGTACACGAAAGTATATGTTTCTTTCTTATTAATAAACATAACTCTAAAAACGTAAATTCATGTCCTCCTGGGACGTCGAAGGGTTCAGATAGAATAAGCTTGAACCCAAAGAAGATGCTTCAAATCTTTATTATATAAGGGTTTGGGGCATTTTTTTGTATTTTGAGGTAATCGTTAGAAAACCATTGAAAAAGGTGATTTTGATTAGGGTTTAACACAAGGTTTTACCCAGAAACTAATTCCTCAATAATACGTGCGGTCTGTTCTGAATCATTCTCTCGTAGCTCTTTTAAAAGGTGTTGAAGTAGTAATGTCTATTATCGCATGTCCTAATCGTTCTGACATATAACAATCATCGTTCAGCAGACAAATTAAAGCCGGAATCATGAAACGGTCTGCCTGTTCAAATCAGCTGAACTTCTAAAACAAGTGCTGTCACAGGAAGTCTTGTTGACAGTTAGGAAGGAAAATCCAACACCTAAATCAGATACTTAGGACATTTAAGTATTGAGGAGCAGTTTGTATGAATGGAATGAAAAACTGTAGAAGTCTCGGGTTATGTTATGTATGAAGTAAAAATGAAAGGAGAAAAAAGATGCCAAAAGAATTACGAGAAAAAGAACTGAATGCAAATGAATTTGATTTAGAAGTAGAATTATTAGACTTGGATGAAGTATCAGCAATTCCAGAAACAACAGCTAGCAGTGGCTCAACAAGCTGTTCGGCATCATCAACATGCGGCTCAACATCATGCTGCGGTTCATGTTAATAATCGTCCTAAAGGCTTAGAGTCAGTTGTGTAAAACAACATAAACAAAATAATAACTATTCTATAGG
>NZ_JBNNTI010000006.1:3607-117881 GCF_050278625.1 Viridibacillus sp. NPDC096237
TAGGAGGAACAAATGATGACAAAACCAATGAATGCTAAGGAAGTAAATACAAAAGAATTCGATTTAGAGGTAGAACTATTAGATTTGGATGAAGTATCAGCGATCCCAGAAACAACAGCTAGCAGTGGCTCAACAAGCTGTTCGGCATCATCAACATGCGGCTCAACATCATGCTGCGGTTCATGTTAATAATCGTCCTAAAGGCTTAGAGTCAGTTGTGTAAAACAACATAAACAAAATAATAACTATTCTATAGGAGGAACAAATGATGACAAAACCAATGAATGCTAAGGAAGTAAATACAAAAGAATTCGATTTAGAGGTAGAACTATTAGATTTGGATGAAGTGTCAGCGATCCCAGAAACAACAGCTAGCAGTGGCTCAACAAGCTGTTCGGCATCATCAACATGCGGCTCAACATCATGCTGCGGTTCGTGTTAATTACTTGACTATTATCATCAGGCGGTTGAAACAAAGAATTGTGACAACCGCCTGATTATACTAAATCAGAATAAGTTTTGGATGCTAAAGAAGAGTTTGAAAATAATTAATATTTTGGAGTAGATTATTGCTTTTTAGAAAATTACATAAGGATAAGGGTGTGTTGTTGTGTATCAAACCTGTATATATAACTATGACAGTACATTAGAACAATCATTGCTATCACTTATTGATGATCAGTGGAAAGGAACTCAATATTTTGTTTCAAAGGGGTGGGAAGGGGGGCCACATATTCAGTTGATTACAAAAAATAAAATATTGCCTTCTGAATATACAGCTTTGGAAAAAAGAGTTGGCCTTCTTATTGAAGAAAAACCATTAGATAAATCGTACATTGAAAAAGTAAAGAAAAAATATAATCAAAGCTTCCAATTGATCTCAAACTTGGAAAGTAAGAAAAATGAACAAGTGATTCGAGAACATGGTGAAATAGACATCTATCCATATTCATTTCATTTTCATAATGAAAGAATAACAAGCTTATATGTGAATGAACGATTCAAACATTACCAACTGCTACTGGATACAAGAAAATATCTAGAAATACAGAATGTAAGCGTTGAGGAGCTATTCCCACTTATTTTTTCAAGGGTTTCAGATATCTATCATGAAGAAAATAACAATAAAGGTTACCTTTCATTTGTCTCACATGTTCAAGGCTTCTTTGAGCTTTCAGCCAAGCAAAAGAAACCTTTTACCGAAAAGTCATTTGAGACACTTTATTTAGAAAAACAATCAGGTTTTAAAGTAGCTGAGCATGCACATTCACAAATAATTAATAGATGGTTCAAGTACTTTTCAGAGTTTTATAGAAGTTGTTTAAGCCAGATGGATGAATTAATAGATGATCACTATAAAGCGGAATTGGCGCGTACTATTGAGGAATTGGAGAAAAATTTTGAAAATGATTTTCATAGGAACTTTGTTAGCTATTCAAAGACAAATAATTTTATGGAAAATCCCGAAGCAACGGCTTATAGATTTACTGTAAATTTGCTGTATTTAATACTACCTTACTTTAATATAAGTGCTTTGAAGAAGCAAAAGTATATTTATATGGCATACAGAGTAGTGGAAAAAAATAAAGGAATGACTTGGAGGGAGGAGTTAGATCTTGACTATAACAGTTACTCAAAATCCATTTAGTGTTTATCGAGGAACCAATACCTCTGATCAGTGGTATTTTGAAATGCGGGAAAAAGCAAAAGAAATTCATACATTTATAGAAGAGATTAACAAAATTCATGAAAAAATTGAAAGAGAGAAGGAAATTGTAGTTAGTCAAATTGAAGAAGAATTTTCTTTACAAAAGGATCCAAAATTATTGAATTTAAAACGGGATGTTCATAATTTACGTAGTGTTCGTTTAAAGAAATACGAAGGACCAATTCTGATGAGTCGTCTAGTAGAACTACTAAATCAATTAGATTTGTATCAAGAAATGCTACAACAAAGTTATGAAGAAGCTGTAATGAAATCAAGAGAGATTCTGCAACGGGAAATAGCAAATGACCAATTACAAAAGACAGTTTTATTTTTTAATCAAACAATTTATAAGAACATTGAAAAGTACTTATCAAAACCTGTACAAACACATAATAAAAAAGAAAAAAAGTTGGATAATTTTATAATCAATTTGTTAATGCGTAGCTCAATGAAAACTAGTCCGTTTTCTTATCTTACTCAAACGGGCTCTTCTGGAAATCGATTTTTAATTAAAAAGAAGGCAAACATTGAATTGAACCATGCTCTACTTTTTAGAATATTTTTGGAAATCATTCGTTCGAATAAAGAAGCATTAGAAAAAATCCCAGTCCATGTTTCCAAATTTGGCCAAAGAGACTCCAAGATTTTCTATGTTACTCAAGAAAATGTTCCGCAATCTAAGAAAATATATGAAACAAGAGATAAGCTGGTTGAGATGGGAATTGCGGAAGAAGTAATTCAATTTCTAAAGAAAAATCAGGGTCAAACCATATTTTATAAAGACTTTGCTCAATTTCTTAGAGAAAATGAACTGTATTCGGAACACGAGTTGGATGTATTTAAAAAACTTGTTTCCACAAAAATATTAGTTCAGAAAATTACAGTAAATGCTAAAAGAAATCTTGTAGAAGAGATGATTGCCTATTTAAAAGAACAAGGGATATGTGAAGATCTATCACTCCAGCTTCATTTTATAAATGAAATGAAAAAGAAGTTCGAGCTGGCAGGTACAAATGAGCGGTTAGTTCTTTGGAAAAAGATTGAGGATGTTATTAAAAATTTGAGTGAAAGCATTCCGAACTTTGGTACGGAAATTCTATATGAAGATATCTTGTTTGATTCTCAAAATAATAAGAGCTGTCTTAAAGATATTGAAAATAAATTTTCTAATCATTTTTTTGAAGAAATTACAGCATTTTTACTGTTGTTTGATGTGAATATTCGTGTGCAATATGAAGTTGCTGCGCTTTATAAGAAATTATATGGTGATTCGGAAACCAGTTTATCTGACAGCAATTTATTAAACAATGTATTCTTTGAAAAATTGAGATACTTCTTCCCTTATTTCCAAGACATGGATTATCGCTATGGTGAAGCGATTGCGCCTGAAATAAAGATTTTGGATGATCTTAGAGATGAATTCAAGACATTCTTTTCTCAATACTTAGATGAAAATCAAAATACAGAAATAGATTTTCAAGAACTAATCAAACCATTTTCTAAAAAAATTCCTGAGTATATTAAATACGGCAATGAATTTAGTATGACGTTTTTTTATCAACTTTTACAGGACAAAGTAATTTTAAACGATATCTATGATGGCCAGGAAAAATTTCTATCTAGATTTAAAGACTTTTTTGAGAATTTGAATGACGATTTACAGTATCAAGAATATGTTCAAAAAAATTATTATGATAAGAACTATTACGAAGTAACAGAGTTGTTTGGGTTTAATGGCGGAATTCATGATAGAAATTATGATCAAAAGTTGAATTTAGAATTTGGAAATCAAAGGTTCCATGATATTGGGCATTCTAATATATCTGAATTTTCCGTCAAGTATGATGAGCAAACGAAAAAACTGAAAGTGCTTGATCCTCAGAAGAAAGAAGCGAAGGTAGCCTACAAATCGTCATTAGTTCCAGTCTTTCTCCCAGGAGTTCTATCTGTATTACTACTTCTGTTTCAAAGCGGGAGAATTAATTTTGATATTAATTATTTCCTGAAAAAAAGAAGTGATATGCCAAGAATTATATTTGAAAATATTGTGATGTACAGAAAGAAGTGGAATATTAAACTGGGAGATTTTGCTGAAATAAGCAAAGAGGCTGCAAATGAATTAGAGCTGTATATACTCATTAATGACTATTTTTTAGATAAGCATTTACCTAAAACATTCTTTTTAAAGAAATATCGTATGGGAGAAGAAATTTCTGCAATGAAGCCATTGTTTATTGATATCACAGTACCAATATTATTTAAACATTTTATTAATGAAATTATAAATGAAGAAAATCAAGATCCTATGTTTTATATCGAAGAGGTGTTACCTGAATTTAAGAATGAGCTTAAGGAATATGTTGTTGAATATACGATTGACAATTAGGAGGGTGAACCATGCAGAACTTTAATGTAAAGGTAGAAAAATTAACAAAGAACTATGGAAAAAAGGCTGTTCTGAAAGGAATAGACTTTACTGCTGAAAAAGGTGAAATTATAGGTGTTATAGGCAAAAATGGTGCTGGGAAATCAACATTCTTGGAAATTTTAATGACGATTAAAGATTATAATGACGGGAAGGTAGTTGTTTTTGGTAATAACCTGAAGGAACTTGATCAAGCTCAGTTGGGAAAAATCAAAAGTAATATTTCCGCAGTACTTCAACCTACACAGTTTTATAAAAAATTAAAAGTAAAAGAACTACTAGATCTTTTCCGTTCCTATTATGGGAGCAATGTGGATTTAGATGAAATTATAAAAGAGTTTGAATTACAAGAGCATTTAAATACGTTTTTTGATAATTTATCTGGGGGATGGAAGCAAAAGGTTAGCCTTGCAATTGCTTTTTCTTCAAAACCGCGTTTGATTATTTTAGATGAACCGACTACTGGTCTGGATCCTCATATGCGAAACATTTTATGGGAAAGCATCACAGGATATATTAAGAAAAATGACAGTACAGTGATTTTATCGACTCATTACATGGACGAAATCGAGCTTTACTGTGATAAAGTCCTTTTCATTAATGATGGTGTAACAGAAGTATTTGATACACCAGAAAATATACTGAAATCCGGTCATAAATCAATTAATAGCTTTTATCTTGATAAAATCGCCAAATAAGGAGGAGTAAACATGTTATTAACTCAAATTAAATATGACTTAAAAATGTTCTTTAGAGAGTTATTTTATTTAGTATTCACTGTTGTTGTACCACCGGTAACATATATTTTAATGGGACAAATGTTCAGTAATGCAACCTATAGCGGGGGAATGAACTATGTTCAAGTGTATACACCATCGTTTATAGTCCTAATTAGCTTTTCAGTAGTATTTTTTGCCTTTGGTTTCGATCAGGTAATGAATCGTGCAGCTGGGATTGAAAAGAGGCTTTTCATTACGCCTATAACAGATAAAATTCTTTTGATGTCCAGTATTGCGAAGTCATTCATTATTGCAACTGCAGGATTTATCTTAATAACATTAATTGGCCTACTTGTTTATGATTTGCAATTTTCTATTGTTAACTTTTTGGTTTCATATCTAAGTTTGTTGCTTATTAATGCGGTAATGTTGGTTTATTCTCATGCAATTTATTCAAATTTCAAGGAAGTAAAAACAGCACTAATTATATCTATTGTTTTATTTCAAATTGTTATGTTTACTGGCGGCTTTTCTGTTCCTGTGGAGAGTCTTCCTAAATTTATTCAATATGTATCTTATGCGAATCCGTTCTATCATTTAAATAACATATATATTTCAGTTTGGAATCAGTCATTTGAACTTAATCAAGATATGTTAATTTCGATCGGTTACGCTTCGGCTCTCCTAATTATTTCATTAGTTGTTATTAAACTCAACAACAAGAAGGAGTGATTATTATGATTATTAAAGCTAGAAGAAATATTAGATATCACTATAATGAACCAGATTTATTTATATATGGGCCAAACGAAAAAATAAAATTGAAATTGAGCGTTTCTGAATATGAAAACATTACTTCTTTGATTAGTAAGGCATACCAAGGAAGTGAAGAAACAGAACTTTTTGAAGAATTTAAGCGCTACAGGAAACTTACTCAGTTACTTATAGAAAAACATATTTTTTATCTGATTGATCCGGAAATCTATAACTTTCACAGAAGCAGTATCTATTTGCCATGGGTAGAAGAGCATTGTCTATCCGTAGAAAAAGGTCTGAAAGAAATTGAAAAAATTTGTGTAAGTATTCCCGAATCGTTTTTTGGTGCAACTTGCCTAAAAGAATTATTGGAAGAGAATCAAATTCAAAGTGAAATTACAAATGTAGAGAATATTGAAGTTCTAACCGGGAAAATTGCTGCAAAATATCATATTGGAAAAAAAGGAGATAGAATATGGGTTTCAACAAGAAACCATAGGAATTTTGAAGAGGTATCAGAAGAGGATATTTCAGAGAAACTTCTGTCGGGTTTCCTTTTTTATAGCGCCATTATATCTGCTGTTAGTAAAAATCACCCTGTATTCAATATAAATACTATGATGGAAGTCGAAAGAAAAATGGCGTTTGGTGGAATTGAAAAAGTGGATTATCAATTTTCTGGACGGACGCATCAAGACGCTATAAAGAATTTTAATTCGCTAGAAATCTTTGTAAAGAAATATGATTCAAAAATCGTTTCCTTTAATAATGATAAAGCATATTTCAACTACAACCAATCTCCGTTGCAGGTTATTACTGTACAAACGGAAGACGAAGAAAATTACTATTTCGCAGATATTTCTTATGAAAGGCTTGCACAATTTCTTGCAGAAGCAGCATTTCTTGAGATCCTAAAAAACAGTTATTCAAAAGAACTTTTACTGAAGCAACAGAAAAAAATCATATATAGTACCCAACATGATAAGACAGGAGAACTGTTCAGATTAGATTTGAATGAGTTAGAAGAATCCGAGCTTATTAGTAGTTTACTGAATCAAGAAAAGCTATCAGCAAATTTCTATCTCCAGGCTTGTGTTAATGGTGGGTATTACTTGTATGTTGTAAATAACGATTCAGAGGCGCTAATTTTCCAAATCCCTGTAAGAACAGCAGCTCAGCTGACAACAGTCATATTGACTTGGATTAGTATGTATAAAAATGATGTATCTGTCAAAGAATCATTCTTTAAATCAGTAGATTTAAATGAATTCCAAATAAAAGAAGATAGTTCTTTAAATTGGAACAGATCTATTCAAGAAAAACAAGTAAGCGGACAGCAGACTACTGTGGGGAAAATTCTCGATGAAAATGGTTTTGAATATGAACTTTTGGAGGTGGAGTGATGTCCATACAAACAATTGCAGCTACTACAATTCTGATAAACCAAAAGTATATTTTTATTCATTCATCAAAGAATGATTCTTCCTTTTGTTTCAACTGCTATAAAGAGCGAACAAAAGAACTAAAATGCTATCAACAATATTTCGGTTGGCTAGAAGATCAGCCTAACCAGCTAGAATCTGAATTAATTGCTATGCTTGTTCAGAAGCTTGAAAAAAGTATCGAACCGTTCCTATATGAGCTAAATCGAGATACATTGGAAATTCAAGCGAAAGCAACCTTCAAGCGAGGAGATTGTGAGTGTAATGTAGACACTAGTTCAAACCGGCTAATGGAATTGGATACGATTTTCGATGCAAAAGATAATCGACAACTGAGCTTTGAAAAGGTTCGGGAGAAGATTGAAAAAAACAAGAAGTTAATCTATGCGCATCCATCGTCGATTGTGAACGCCTTGACGCGTTCAGGAGATTCCTATGGGACACCAATGGTACAGACTGAGGTACTGTATAAGGGGATTTCAATGCTTTCCTATGGTCGGACAGGGACATATGAAAAATCAAAATATATTTCTATTTTGGAATCGTTGGAGCGTTATGCTACAGCGTTTCCTTATAAAATACAAAAAACAGCAATACGGGAAAAGGATTCGGAAATTATTGATCTCACGCTGAGTGAAGTAATGACGCAATGCGATTATGGTAATCCAGAGAATTATACAGAAGATCAGCCTCTGAATTATGAAAAAGTTTGGGCATTACACAGCGAAAAAGAAGTTTTAATTCCCGAGCAGTTGATTTATTACAACTCTCATGTTGTTTCTGATGAAAAGAGATATATCTATGAAAGCTCCAATGGTAGTGCTCTAGGTTCAACAGAAGCTGAAGCGAGTCTGCATGCGATGCTGGAACTGATTGAAAGAGATGCCTTTTTAGCCACATGGTATGGGCAGATTCCACCTGTCAGAATCGATGAATCAAGCATTTATTCCACAAAAATACAGGCTTATCTGGAATCTCTCAAGCGAAAAGATATCCGTGTTCATTTGTTTGATATTTCTATG
The DNA here is from genome assembly GCF_050278625.1 of Viridibacillus sp. NPDC096237. NCBI lineage: Bacteria > Bacillati > Bacillota > Bacilli > Caryophanales > Caryophanaceae > Viridibacillus > Viridibacillus sp. NPDC096237. Next base: position 11,680 of record NZ_JBNNTI010000006.1, read on the forward strand.
GAAGTGAGAATCCCGACAATCTGGGTGTTATTAGAAAAGAAGGAACCTGAGGAAAATGAAATGGCCTTCTACACAGCTGCTGCAGCTTCTTTTGACTTGGAAGAGTCCATTGAACGAGCATTGATTGAAGCTACAACCGCGATTACTGTTTTTACAAATGTATTCAATAATCAGGAATATCAGACTAGAAAAAGACAATTGTTGAAGAATCCTCAATCCGTTCACAGATTGGAAGACCATTTGCTTCTTTATTCAAATAAGGAGATGAAGAGTGCATTTAAATTTGCATTAGATACTGAAATGGTTTCTTCCTTTGAGCAATTAGAAGCAGGGTATACAACTTATCAGGGAAAATTTTTAGAGGTTGTTCGAGCGCTTGAAGAGCAACTGGTCAAAATATCTGGTAAAGCGTATCGGGCTACTACAGAGAATCCGAACTTATTTTCTGCAGGATTTGTGAATGTGAAATATATAGTACCTGGTATGCTGACGATGACCTTTGGACATCAAAATAGACGAGTTGTAAGTCAGCGTATTGAAAAGGCTATTCAGTTTAAGAAGAAAGGGAAGTTAGATAAAAACTGGATAGAAAAGACGCCCCATCCATTTCCATAAATGAACGGGAGGGAATAAGGATGATTGATCAACATTATTTAGAACGATTCGGAGAGAATCGTTATAAGCAGAAATTGTCAGCTGCACAAATTGATGAAGATCTGTTGTTTAAAAATCATATAGATGTGATTGACATGAAATTTTTGGAAGAGCTTGGAAAAAGTGATGGCTGGAGTTCGATTATTTATGATCTCTATTATTATTTAGAAATGATACAACGGATAGATTTTTTCAGCAAATACTATTTCCATTCTTTTTCTCCAAAAGCTAGAAATATTGATAGTCTCAAATTGGTGTTTGTTCATAAGACCCATATGTTTGTTTACAATGCATTAACAGACAAAATTCATGTGTACAACCAAGAGTATTTTAAAGGATTGAATGCTGAAAGAGACTATCTAGTAATAGTAAATGATAATCGTCAGCTCCAAAAAATCTATGGTGGTTTTTCATCGATGCTGGGTTTACTGAATACGGGTCACTATCTCTATAATCTTGACTTTGTTTTAAATGGTCATCAAATTTGTCATCGTAGACTAACAACGGTTTCGTTGGAGATACCTCGTGAATTTGTCACAATTCCTCTTGTTTTGGAAATAGCTATGGATCAAGAATATCATTTGAATACAGAAGATATAAAAGAGCAACCAGAAACTGAATTTTTCAGGAGAAGGGTATCGGAGCAAAATATTCGCGGCGATGCAGTGTTAAGAAAGATTATGTCAGCTGATACTAATCGTCAGTTATTGAAGGAGTGTCAAGCAGCTGTGCAAGACTATCCTGATATAGGTTTATGGAGTTTTATAGATAATATTACTGATTTCAGAAGTGGGTTTTACCAGATTGGAGAAAAGTTTGAATTTATTCAACCTAAAGAAGAATTTATGTATAAAAAGATGTTACACGAATATCAAGATTTCACTAATCTAGAGGGAATGAACTATTGGTTTTTCTTTACATTTGAAAAAACAGGACAAGATTATGATGAAATTTTTTTGAAGATTGGCCATTTTGCTCAACGTTTATCAATTATTGCTGCGAAATATGGATTAGCAGCTCGTGGGATTAAAAATTATAACGACACTATAATAAAAGAGAAATTCAATTTAGAAGAAAATAAACAGATTGGCTACTCATTAAATCTTTTTAAGAGCTGGAATACAAGTCACAGTATATTTTTAAAATAAAGGAGAGTAGTAGTATGTGGATATCTAAACATTTATTCATTCATGATTATCTATTAATTGAGGAGTTTTTAAAAGATTGTCTGTTACCTTATTTAGATAAAGAAAAAGTTCGATATTTTTTCATTCGCTATTGGGATGGGGGTCCTCATATCCGATTGAGATACCAAACTGAACCTGAAGCAGCAGAGAGATTTGAAAAAGATTTGGATCAATTATTGGAAAGTTTTCATCAAAAGCATAAGAGCCATACGTTCCAACCTATTTCATATGATGAGGCAATTGTACAGACAGAAGGCATTAAACCAACTGCTCCTTATCCGAATTTTTCAATTCAGACAATTGATTATGTACCAGAGCTGAACCGTTATGGTGGAGAAGTAGCGATGGGATTGTCCGAAGAACTATTTGTACACTCGTCAAGATTTGCCGGACAAATTATTCAAAAGCTTAATCGAAATCAGCGTTATGTATTAGCAATTGATCTTATGTACTTCTGTACAGAAGTTGCTGAAGAATTAGGATATATCGAGAAGCATGAGACAATGTTTCTTGCGTATCGTGAAATATGGACACAATTTTCTAAGAATAAGACTTCGGAGAATTTATACAAAGTGATTAGCAACAGAATCAGTAGCTTGAAAAAGGGAGAACTTGAGACTGCAATCTATCAGCCGTATCTTAAGGTTTTTAAGTCATTGCTTGCACAAATAAAGTTATGTCAAACGACTTTTGAGCCTGAGTACGCCTTTTATATAGTAATTTCACATCTTCATATGCTGAATAATCGTTTAGGAGTTTCTCCGGAATTTGAATTTATTTTTTCAGATGCTTTCCTTAAAGCTGGATGATTTCTTAAAAGGGGGGGAGTTTAATTTGTGGAACTTTAAAGGTGAGCGGAATATAGAGAAAAAATTCATTGATTATCATATGATGTCAATCAATGAACCTGAATTCACCAATACTCAAGTATATGCTCACAGACCGAGGGAATTACAGGGAAATGGAAATTTTCCGCTAATTGATTTGGATTATACATTTGACCAAGACAATTTATTTGAAAGAATTTTAGGGACGAGATATTCGGCAAGGGAACCATTCAAAGCCAAGGTAAAGGTTGATAGAAAGTTAATGGCACAATTTGCTCAATTGGCAATGATTGGCGGAGATAGAGAGAATCGTACATATCCTTCCGGTGGGGCACAGTATTATGTCAACATTTACTTTTTATTCAACGAGCAATTGGTAGATATTGATTTAATAGAGCAGGGAAATATTATGCGGCTGAATAGTGATACTCAAAAGTTATTGGTTAAACAATATCAGCCGTGGAATGAAATCAGTAAAGTATTTATTCAAAAGTATCTGGCTAATACAGCACAGTTCGCTATTGCATTGAGTTGTGACATGTCGGAGATCTCTGGGAAGTATACAGATATCTCGTATAAGTTGGTGCAACAAGAGGCTGGACATATTGGACAGAATATTCAGTTAGTAGCGAACTATCTAGGATTGGAAAGTGTACCCTTAGGCGGTTTTTATGATATTGAGTTATCAAGACTGTTGAGAGATAATCAAACATCTTTGTATGCATTTCTTTTAGGCTAGAAAGGAGCTGGGATGGAATATGTATTGCTTAAAATTGAAATATCAAGTAAAAAAAGTAAACGATTTCTTTATGATTCAGGACTGTGTAACATTAGAAACAGTCATGGCTTTTAAAGTCAAAGATATGGAGTTTAATAAATTAAAAGAAATTGTCTATCACGGAATAGATGAAACAACAGATTGTTCGGAGAATAGGCTTGGGAAGCAGCTGTTGGAAAAGGATTCTAAACTGTTTACTTACTATGAAAAGCAAAAATCTAGAGATCTTTTGAATCTAGTTAGAAGCTATACGGAATTTTTTACCCCTTATTTTATTTCAACAGAAGCGATTAATGAATACGTGATTTTTGCAGAAAAAATTATTGAGACAGGGAAAATATTTAACATTCAGGTTTTTTTAGAAAATAAATTCCCAAATGTTCAAGAGTTTCTGGAAAAATCACCGTTTATACAAACTGTATATGATGAAAAACAGCAGGAAAATATTGATCTGCTAATTGGAACACAAAAGAAAATTGCAGAAATCAATCAAATAGACTCTTTTGCGAACTATGTACTGGCATTGAGCTGTCAGGAAAATAGTTTGGAGATTGGTCCATTAATAAATACAACAAAATTCGAGATTCCCAAGTTTACAATAGAAGGAGAGCAGAATGCAGCAATAATGCATCATGAAGAATTATTGATGTGTTTCTTCTTAGAGAGAATTCTATTTATTCAGCTATTCAATTTATATAATAAAATGCGGCAAAATGAATTTTTCCCAACTAGAAACAAAGTCTGCATTAATCGAATGAATCTTCAAGGATACAGTGAAGCGGTTACGCTTTATCCAAAATATTTAGTTGAGTTTGTCGTATAAAAAAATCATGATTGTAAGGAAAATACTCATAACTGTGTATTTTCCTTTTTTTTTTTACGTTTAAGTGATTAGAAGAATAACTTAATATACTTTTGATAATAATAGAATAAAGAAGGTTATCCTATAATTGTAAAGAAAAACAAGGGAGGGGTAAAAATGGAAGTCTTGCTAAAAGGATTCAGAGAAGAAGTGTTGTCAGAATATATGGTTAGGAAATTAAAAGAAAGACAAAACCTGACTAGAGTTCAAGAGTTGAAGTGTAAATTGGGTATTGAAGTTTGCCTCATAAATTTGGGAAAAGCCATTCCAGTTTATATGACAGCATTTTTACTTCATTCTATTTGGCTGACATTTATTTTTCACAGTGCTTATTTCTTAATAAGGCTAAATGCTAGAGGTATTCATGCTCAAAAAAGCAGTACCTGCACTTTAATAAGTGTTTTCCTATTCGGAATATTACCGGTAGTGGTACGAGATATTTCATTATCAGAACCGATTAGCTGGATTGTAATTCTAGCTGTATATAGCTGTCTTTATAAGTATGCCCCCCGAGATACAGAAAAGAATCGCATTAATGATAAGGTGTTAAGAGCAAAGCTGAGAAACAGAGCAATAATAGGTTATTCGATATGTGTGGCAGTAATGGTTAGTACTAGTTCACAAGTAGTTTTCAATCAAGTATTTTTTGGAAGTTTACTAGCTGTATTTTGTATTCTTCCAATAACATATAAAATATTAAAAAAATAAGAGAGGAAGAAAAAAATGAAAAAAATTCAAAGAATGTTTACTGAAGGTATAATAAATCTATTTATTGGAGTAGGTGCGTTAAGCGTGGAGAATTTCTGTTTATTGTATAATTTTGAACCAGAAATTCCAGAGGAATTAAAGAAGTAGATTATAAGTGGAAAGTATAAATTTGCCTAATATTACAATTTACTGATCTATAGTATAATATATAGTGAAGTTTACTATATAGAAATGAGGGGTCAGGGATTGACTATATTAGCATTCATACAAGTAGCAATTTATTGTATTTTAGTAAGCTTTGTAATAGGTAAACGTTTTTTTCGAAAGGAAAATATTATTTCAGTCATATTATTTAGTTTGATTATGGCATGGTTATATCCGTATTTAGACATTTTTGGTTCACTATTAATATTTACATTTGTTCTTGCTATATTTAAGTATACCTATCAAAAATGGATACCTGCATTGTACGACGCATCAATATTATTGATTGCTATGATTCTGATTGATCATTTAACAACTTTTATTATGGGAAAAATCTTAAGTATTAGTACTTTTTCAGAAACAAATGAAACCATTTTTTCAGCGGCATTACTTCATCAATTTATTACCCTGATTATTGGGCTTATATTTATAACTTTCTGGAAAAGATTGAATATTCAGATTTTTGAAAAGGATGAGAATGACAGGGATTTACAGCGTATTTTAGCTTTCCTAGGGCTTTTTACATATGTAATTTATTTTACAATGATTGTGTATGTAAGATTAACGGGAAATCAAAATACGCTGGTATTGATGAATACGATGTACTTATTTATCTATTTTGCTATTTTTGCTGTCAGTTTGTCGTTTCTAGTATATACCTTTAGAAAGCAGTTTGAGATGAGGGAAAAGGAAATTGAACTAAACAGTATACAAGTGTACACTGAACAGCTGGAAAAAAACTATTATGAGATGCGAACATTTCGCCATGATTACATCAATATCCTGTCTTCTATGTCTGAATATATCACCAATCGTGATATGACTGCTTTAGAGAGCTATTTTAATGACAATATTATGCGTGTCAGTCAAGAGATTCGTGACAATGATTTTAAGATGAGGGGTTTGTCCCAAATAAAAATTCCAGAAGTAAAAGGTTTGGTATCCTCCAAACTAATTACAGCACAGGAAAAGGGGATAGATGTGGTTTTTGAATGTCCTAACGAAATACATTATCTGAATATGGATAGTGTACTGTTGTGCCGCTGTATCGGAATTATTTTAGACAATGCCATTGAAGCAGCAGAAGAAGTAGAAGAAGGTATGGTTCGAGTTGGATTTGTGGAGCTTGAACAATCTGTATCCTTTGTGGTTTGGAATACGTTTAGAGATACTGGGTATAAGCTCTTTCAATATTTCGAAAAAGGTTTCTCAACGAAAGGAGAAAATCGAGGGCTGGGGCTGAATAGCCTGAAGAAAATGGTAGATCAAGAAAATAAGACACGGTTGGATACAGTTATAGAGGATAATTATTTTAAGCAGGAAATTGTAATTTTAAAGTGAGGGATTGAGATGATTGATGTTTTTATCTGCGAAGACCAAAAGGAACAAAGAGAAAGGATAGCCAGGTATGTCTCAAATTATATAATGATTGAAAACCTTGATATGCAACTGGTTCTAACAACTGCAAATCCAGAAGAAGTATTAACGTATATAAAAGAGAGCAAACGATCTGGTTTATATTTTCTTGATATCGACTTGAATCATGAGATGAATGGTATCACACTTGGCGCGGAAATCAGAAAAATTGATCCAACAGGTGATATTGTTTTTGTCACAACCCACTCTGAACTTACTTATTTAAATTTCATTTATAAAGTAGCCGCGATGGATTTTATTATTAAAGATAATGTTAATTCTATACAGAGCAAGGTTGTTAGCTGTTTGAAGGTGACAAATGAAAGAAAGCAAGTAACAAACAAGACATCCAATAAAAAATTCGTTCAGAGAATTGCAGATAAAATTATTAGTGTCAACTATGATGATATCATGTTTTTTGAATCCTCCCCATTACATAAAGTTGTTTTACATTTGGATAATCGTCAAGTAGAGTTTTATGGGAAGTTGAAAGATGTAGAAAAAGAGTATGAAGGCTTCATTCGTTGCCATAATTCTTTCGTAGTGAATATCAACAATATACAGGAAGTGGACTTTAAGAAGAAAGAAATTCTAATGAAAAATGGAGAAATTTGCTATGGGTCTGCTCGAATGATTAAAGCTGTACAAAAGAAATTAGAAATGAATGATATTGAATAAGGAAATAGAGAGTAGAGACCTAGGTGAAAGCCGCATAATTTCTCCACTGGAACGTCAATATGCGCTATAAACAGCATCACATATTCAATGACATTGTAATAATGATATAAAGAATTTGCACAACAAGCTAGTGAAAACTATAGTGGTAAGCTAAGCTAAGCTAAGCCGTCGGTCGGAGGTACGAATCCGAGTATGGGATAAAATACTACCTCCATTTTACACTACTGTTATTTTTAAAGATGGACCAATAATTGAATACACATATTTTGCACATAATGACGTCATTCAAATTGAGTAGCGTTCTTTAAATAATAAAGCTAATATAAAATCATCTGAACTTAAACATTATGAACCTTATTCAATTCGGAGAGCGAATTGAAATTATTCCCGACTTGAAAAAATAAGCGTATTCGAAAAGTATCTCGAATACGCTTATTAATATAAAGAAAATCAATAATAAAGTTAAACAGAGCCTACAAATAAAGAAAACCTCAACTCAGTTGGGAAATCCTTTTTATTCGTTCTAATTTAACTCTATCGCTCAGAAACAGCGACAAGGCTTGTAACAAAAAACATAATTGCTGTGATGTTATTAACTCATTTAACCGTTATATAGAAAATGTAACAGTTAAATGAGTTCAAACAAAACTTTATTAATCTTTTTCAACTTTTGGGAAAGGCATTAATTTTCTTTTAAAATACAGATGGTTAAGCTCTAAAAAATTCTACTTTTTGCTCAATAGTTTCTCACATGTTAAATTAAACCGATTAACATAGCAGTTAATACAAGCACGATACTTAATCCCCACATCAAGAAAAGGGAATAACGCAGGTGACGGCCCATTTCCAATCCAGCCAAACCTAAGGCAAGCCATACAGCTGGTGCTAACGGACTGACAAAAGTACCGACAATGTTACCTATAATCATAGCGTAGCCAGTTGATATTGATGCAACCCCATAAGTCGCAGCGATTTGGTCAACTACCGGGAATAAAGCAAAATAGTATGCATCTGTACTCAACACTAAATCAAAAGGCACACCTAACATACCTACTATTATGTGTAAGAATGGTCCTATAGCTGTTGGCATTATTTTGACTACATCGTTTGCAATTGCTTCAAGCATTCCAGTTCCGTTTAATATTCCTAAAAACAGACCCGCTGCTAGAATAATAGAAGCCATTGTAAGAGCATTAGGTGCATGGGCACGCAATCTCTCCATTTGACCTTTCACTTCTCTAAAGTTAATCGGCAAAGCAATGCTCACACCAATCATAAACGCCAACCCGGCGGGAATAATGCCATATACAAGTACACCAAGCACTAGTATAGCTAATAAAGCATTAATCCATAACAATTTCGGTCGAGCATGTGGATTTGCTTTTTCTAATGCATGTTTTTCATCTTTTTCTTCCACTTCTAATGCTACTGCAGCTTCAAGAGATCCATGGGCTTTCACAATTCTGCGTTTTTCTCTCATTCCTAAGAATACCGCTAATACAAGCATTAATACCATACCTAAAATTTGAATAGGAATGAGTGGTCTCCACAATTCGGTTACGTCCATTTCCAATACAGACGCTACACGTCCTAATGGCCCGGCCCATGGAAGCATATTCATGATGCTCGCACTTCCTGCTATAAGCAATAATAATAAATAGGGGCTCATCTTTAAGCGTTTATATAACGGCAGTAATGCCGGGATGGTGATTAAAAAGGTGGAAGCACCTGATCCATCTAGTTGAGCGATGGCTGCAACTACAACGGTACCTACTGTAACTGTAATAATATTACCGTGCGATAAAGTAACCAATTTATTGATAATTGGGTCAAATAAACCAACATCTTGCATAATACCGAAAAAGATAATAGCAAAAATAAACATGATTGCAACATTAATAACCGAGCTAACTCCACTATCAAAAAAACCGCCTACCTCACTAAAACTAAAACCTGCAATAAGCGCTCCTAAGATTGGAGGCAAAACCATCGCTACAATCGGAGTAACCTTACCACTAATTAATAAAGCCATAATTACAATAATTGTTATAAATCCAATAAGGCTTAAACTCATATTTATATCCCCTTTCCGTCATAAAAAAATTTCCACACTTAACCTCATTCTATAATTAATGAATGCGTTTTCAATTCAGCGTAAAAAATTATATTTTTTAGATTAGTATGAGATTAGCACGTACGAAAAGAAGAATAAATATTCTGAACATAAAATCAATATTGTCTATTTTATTGATTTTGTTCATAAGTTTCACAGATGATGTATCTTCGCTCAGGCCGTCCTACAGTACCATAGATTAACTTCGTTATTACCATCCTTTGTGAGACTAAGTATTCCAAGTAGCGCCTTGCAGTCGAACGGCTAATGCCAAGCTCGGAACTTAACTCAACAGCAGTGATCCCATCAATTTCTTTTACTGTGAATAACAAATAAATTTTATCGAGAGTAATAGAATCAATTCCTTTAGGCAGTTTTTCATCGCTTGTTGGAGATTGAGAACTTTGGCGAAGGCTAAATAAAGTATCTATTTCACCTTGTCCCATTTCACTTTTAGATTGAAGATTTTCTTGATAGTCCTTATACTTTAATAGCGATTGGCTAAAGCGTTTCTCATCAACTGGTTTTAAGATATAATCAAATACGCCACCGCGATAGGCTTCCTGAATGGCCTTTGTTCCTTTCTCGGCAGTTAGAACAATGATATCCGCTTCATGATACGACTGGCGAATCTGCCAAAAAAAATCCATCCCTTCGACATCAGGAATATATAAATCCAATAGAAAAATATCAGGAATCGTATGACTGGTTTCCAGATATTCTAATGCTTCTTTTTTACTTTTCACTATTTTTTGCACGGCAAAGCCACCGGTTTTTTCAACGTACTGACGATTAATATCGGCCACTCTAAAGTCATCCTCGATAATAAGTACAGAAAATATTTCGTTCACGGCTATCTCCTTTAATCCTTTGGTATGATGATAATAAAACAAGATCCTCCGAGATCTCCTTCTTCTAGAAGAATCTCGCATCCTGCATCATTCAGCATAAGTTTTGTTAGCGCTAGGCCTGTTCCTCTATGGCTTCCTTTTTTCGTTGAAAACCCTTGCTGAAAGATACGAGCGCTATTCTCTTCAGATACTCCTGAACCAGAATCCTCAATTTCAAAAATACAATCGTCCCCAATATCAGTAAAGAAGATTGAAATCTTGCGAAACCCGTCCTCTTTTTGTTTAATAGACTCTAAGGCATTTTCGATCACGTTACCCAATGCGGTTAAAAGCGCATTCTGCTTTTCTTCTGAAAGCGAGTATTCGAATCTGCTATCTGGATGAATGCTCATAATAATGCCGAGCTCATTTGCCTGATTAAACTTTCCTTGAAATAAAGCTTGAACAAGAGGATCTACAACCTTTTCTGATAAAAGCTTTAATCTATCCTGCTGAATATTGCTTTCTTTTTTAATAAAGTCTATTGCTTCATTCTGTAGGTCGTTTTGCACTAACCCAAGGATAATATGCAGTTTATTGGAAAATTCATGTGTTTGTGACCGCAGTGCATTCGCATATTGTTTAATTCGTGATAGCTCTGCTGTTACTTTTTCTAACTCCGTTTTTTTTCGGAAAGTATAGACAAATCCTGTGGAAACATCTTCACTTAGAATCGGCGTCTGGTTAACAAGCACAACTTCCCCGCCTAGTACCATTTCACGATCATAAAACCCACTTCGATGAATTACATACATACTATTGCCGAGCGGTGGTACAATTTCTTCTATTGAAGCGCCTACAAAATCTGTTTGTTTTTGCTCCAGCTTGTTGTAAATGATATCTTTAGCCGCTTTATTAATTGCCGTAATTGCTCCGTGATGGTCCACTGCAATGATGCCTTCATGCGTCGACTGCAATATAGCTTCCTTTTGAAAATACAAATGTGAAATTTCCTCAGGCTCCATATCATACAATAACCTTTTGATGTAATATGCAATAAAAATAGCACCGAATATCCCCAGTAGAATAATCGCACTTATGGTCAGCCAGAGAGATTTACTTTGTTCTGTAACAATTCTCTGTACATCATTACTGAGAAAACCAACTGATACTACACCTACGATGGTTCCTTCAGAAAGGATTGGCACTTTTCCACGGATTGATAACCCAAGTGTTCCATCTTTCTTTGACTTATAGGATTCACCCAGCAGTAAGGCCCTATCATTATCCCCGCCAACCATTTTCTTTCCTATAAAGTCTGGATTGGGATGGGAGTATCTTATTCCTTCCTTATTTCCAACAACAATAAATTCTGCGCCTGACTCCTGCTGAATCGGTTGAACGATGCCCTGGATTACTGAAGAAGGGTCCTCCAATGCAAATGCTTCTTTGACTTCTGGTATATTTGCTACACTATGGGCAAGACTCAATGCTCTTTTGCCGATTTGATCCTCCGCCATATCCGATATAAACCGCTCTAGGAATACTGAGAAAATTATCCAAATGCTAATAATCAATAAGCTAATAAGCAGAATCATTTTCATTCTTAAATTGAATTTTATATTTAGAAATCGCTTCATCGTTTCAAACTCCTCAAAGCCCTTATTAAAATAATCTCATTATATCATTATATTGCTTAACCTTCTTGAAATGTATTTCCTTGTTTAACCACTCCTAATACCTTTTGAAATTCCGTATGTTCTTTTAATTGTACCTGTAAAATGTTCTGAATAAATCACATCACAATTTTCAGTTTGCCATACTTTTATTTTGCTAAAGACAATTGTTGAGGTGAATAGTTTTGTTAGAACTTTGACTATCTAAAAAATAAAATGATGAATCAAGATATAGCAAATCTATATAGTGTATCATATCAAAAAATTATTAGATTAATTAAAATAAATCGTTTAGATCCAGACGTATTGAGAGAAAGTAATAAATATTTCCCCTATGTTTGTGCCAAAATCGCTAAAAGTTCTATGAGTTCTGCTACAGTATTTTGGGAGAGGAGATTTAGATACGAGTAAATACCATTTAAAATCGTTTTACGAAATACGCTAGCCTAGCAGGAACTAATAAGCGAGTTAGTCCACATATATTTAGGCAACTTTGGCAAGACGAATGGTAGCAGCAGGTATAGATACCTTTATCCTAATGACGATATTAGGACATACGGAAGGGTTACTTGCCGATTTCGCTCTGAAAAAATAGAGTTTTAGTTAAATTAAATTATTTCAATTATATATTATTTATTTGTAGTCAATTTGACCTAAACAATTCAGGTTTCCATTGAATATACTATTTTTACAGACTAAAAATGCCAACATAGGCACTAGAAAGGTTGATAAGCAAATTTATGAAAACGATTATTTTTATAGGTAGTAATAAATCTGGTTCAAGTAGAGAGGCAATAAAGGCTGCTGAAAGGCTAGGTTTTTTTACTATATTATTAACCGATAGGAAACGGTTCCTTGAAAACAGACTTGATTTCCCAGAAGTTCACCAAATGGTTCTGACTGAATTGAGGAATCATAATTTGTTAAAAGAAAATATAAGAGCAATACAAGCACAAGGAAAAAAAATAGAAGCAATATTGAGTTTTATTGATCCTTATGTCCATGTAGCTGCAAAACTGTCAAAAGAATTTGATTTGACTGCAGTGTCCCCTGAACCTTTAGAGAGAATGGAAGATAAGCTTTCAACACGTGAACTTTTAAAAAATCTTCCGGTATCCCCCTATTTTGCAAAGTTTGAAAAAGATGATTCCTTAGAAGACTTTATCGATAATCATAAAGGGTTATTTCCTCTCATTGTAAAAACCCCCGTTTCAACTGGTTCTAAAGATGTGTTATTTGTCAAAGATGACAAGCAATTAGAACAATCCATTAATACGTTATTAAAGAAAGGGAACAGTGAGGTATTAATTGAGGAATATTTAGAGGGTCCTCAATATTTGATTGAAGCTTGTGTGTACAAAGGAAAAGTTCATATTATTGCAGTTCTTGAACAGGAAATAACGTTTTTCGACCGTTTTATTGTTACTGGTTATTGTTTGTTGGGAGATATGGACATAGCCCTTTACAATAAAATCTATGAAACCGTTTGTTTGGTACTGGAACGGTTTAATTTGAATAATGGATCTTGCCATTTAGAAATGCGATTAATTAATAATGAATGGAAACTAATTGAAATAAACCCTCGGATTTCAGGGGGAGCAATGAATCGAATAATTGAAACGGCCTATGGAATTAATTTAGTTGAAGAAACCATAAAGATTTTTTTAGGACAAGAGCCTAGTCTCGAAAAAAAATACAAAAGATTTGTATATGCACAATATTTAACAAGTGAATCTACAGGTACTTTAATAAAGGTGACAGGAAAAAATCGCTGTTCTCGGATAGACGGCGTGGAGGAAGTATTTATTAAGCCTAAAAAAGGGAAGACATTACATCCACCTTTATCTATGGGGGATCGCTATGGATATGTGTTGGCTTCTTCAGAAAATAAAGAAGAAGCAATCAGGATTGCTAAGGAAGCTGCAAAGGAAATCCGTTTTTATATTGAACCTATTTAATTGGAGTGGATAAAAAATGATAGATGGCCGACATGAAAAAAAAGAAGAAGACGAGTCCGTTTGTAATCTGAAATCTACTTTGAAAACGATTTATGGAACTCAGAAAAGGGCAAAATTACCAATGTTTCAAGGTATACTTCAGGAAACCATCCCATTTATTTTATATTCCTCAGCAACTGCTGAACCTTATTTTACCTTTGGTACTACCACGACCTCACAATCCCTATTTAGAACTTGTTTTTTCCGTATTGAGGATATAATTGACTCGAATGTCTCCCTATCATTATTACGTCCAATTGATATAGAAGGGAATTGTTTAGACACCATACACAATCCTTATCGATTAGAAAAAACGAATATTAAAGTGATTGTATCCATACAAGAACTTTCCGGTATTCAGTGTATCAGCCCTAAATTAATAGATCGTCAAAGTATCATTGTTGAACAAAAGTGCTAGGAACAAAAGACGAATTAGCATTTTCAAATCTTTGATTCACCGGTCTTACTAAGCATCTTTAGATATTTAGCAAACTTGATGGGAAATTGGACTGCTAGGCTTTTGGATATATTATGCACGTATCTTTGTCATTGTACAGTGAAAATCATAAATTGATTATATAGGATATAGGTGTTCATAAAAAGGGGAATACTGGGATATTCTTCTCTAATGATTTTCTTAGAATGATATCTTTTATAAGGAGAGATGAAAAAATATGGTCTTAATTGGAATGCTGCATCACAGAGCAGAACCTGAGAAAGTTAAGAAGGCCTACGCTTATTCTGTTGTGGCTAAAGCTGAAGGTGTGGAGTTTTTTTACTTTACACCTGGTAAAGTTGATATTGAAAACCAAAAAATTATCGGGAAATATTATGAAAATGGTGTGTGGATTGACAAGGAATATCCATTTCCAGATGTCATTTATAATGCAAGTTATCCCTTAGGTGAAAAAGCAGAGCAAACCTTCGACTATTTATTTGAGAGGATTCCATTTACTAGTCATTCAATCGGAGATAAATTGAGTGTCCATAATAGGATTAAGGAAGGTGAGGATTTTAAACAATACCTGATTCCAACACTCGAACTAACAAATGTCAAAGATTTACTGGACATGATTAATCTATATCCAAAAATCATTATGAAACCTATTTCTGGCCACCAAGGTGCGGGTATCCTTTTCATTGAAAAAGAAGATGATGAATTCAAAATTAATGACGCAGGCAAAATCTCAATTTATACGAAAGAAGAGTTATTAGACTTGGCGTTACTTAAAATTCAGGAACAAGAATATATAGTTCAAAGGTTTATTTCATGTCAGATAAAATCAGGCCATGTATCCGATTTCCGTTTGCATGTACAAAAAAATGGAGAGGGCAAATGGGTCATTACATCAATATACCCCCGTATAGGACCTTTGGGCAGTATTACATCTAATTTAGGTAGTGGCGGTTATACTGCTTATCTTGATCATTTTTTACAAAAAGAGTTTAATGATGACTGGTTCAATGTCAAAAGATCACTTGAGCATTTTTCATTAAGCTTTTCTAGCCATTTTGATTCATTATATGATGATTTCCCACTCGATGAATTAGGAATTGACGTTGGAATCGATGAAAACCAAAGATTGTGGTTATTTGAAGTAAATTGGCGGCCTGGAATCCCAATAATATTTAATAGTGAATTAGACGTAGCAAAAAACACGATTCATTACGCTAAATATTTAGCCCTTAATAACAAGAACTTGTCTTCGAATTGAGGCTTAGAGAAATGTAACTGCCATTACTTTTTGAGAAGGCCGTTTTTTAAAAGAAATTTTATCTAGATTGTATACAATATTAGGTAAATGAAAAAATCCGTTATTGAACTAGCGGAGGCTTTACTCGAAGATTAATGAGCTGCGTAGACTGCTCTTTTTTCTTGTTCAATTAAAGGGGTAGATTCTTGAAGAAATAAAGGGGAGCAAATAAAGTATTGCTCCCTTTGTACTGACGAACATTAAACATTCGCACCTTAAAATTCAAAATCTATTTTTGGATTTTTAAAATAGTACACCTTATCACTCTCTAATTTCACGAACCACTTTACAAGGGTCTCCTACTCCATCACGTTTTCCGGAATATCTTTTGTCACGATACTTCCCGCACCATTAACCGAATTATCAATAATTGTCACACCTGGCATTACTATGACCCCAGCATCAAACCAAACATTTTTCCCAATATCAGCGTTGAATTGTAAATGTGAGCGATTATTCGAAGTTGGCGTGATTGGATAACCAGATTTTTTAAGTGTCACAATAGGACCAAACATGACATTATCTTCAACATAAAGAAAATCATATTCTTATTTTAAACATTAATACGCATCAAGCATTAAGGGTTATATAATAATAGGAACTCCTATTTTGATGTATACTCAAAATCGTGTTCTTTTGAGAGTGTCTGTTTGTCCCCGACCACCGGTATCCTAAAAATAAACTTTATCAAGAGTTCTCATTATGAGGGCTCTTTTTTTGTTGTCTTGAATAAGGTGAAAATAACTAATGATCTATTTAGTTATAAATTAAAGTCAATAATTATTCTAAAAAAGATGAGGTGTAGAAAACTCTAACAATACTTTTTGGAGTGACAACATGAATTTTTTCTATGCAATACAAGGTAATTCTTTCGCTAGGGACGGCTATTATAAAGTGTATATTAAACAGAAAGAGCTATGGTTTGGACAAATAGGGCGACAACTATATGGCATGTAGCAATTGGGAGGAAATTCAATTATACTGGAATTATTTTTTAGTAGTCTCAGACGTTGGCGCATTGTACCAAGAGGGAAAAAACGGGAACAAGCATTAGATGCAATTTTATCATCTAGAGAATTTTTAATGAGAAAAGGAAACCGTATTATCAGTTTCGATGATCTCGCAGAAGTGACCATCAACGAATTGCAATCACTACATACCATACATGGTAACAGTGGTACTTTAACTTTAAAATTAGTTGATGGAAAAGAATTTACACTGGTTCTAGAAGAAAATACAAGTTTAAAACAATTGGAAGCAATTTTTTATCAGAAGCCAGTAAAAAGGATTTGTGGTAGAGGTTCAGTTCTAATAATTCACAATGTAATTAAAGTTTCATTAGGAAACCTAATTTAAACTGTACTCACAGATGACTTAAGAATTCGCTTTTCATATATAGAGTTTGTTAAAGTAGAAATAAGAAAAAGAATATATTACTAGGAGTTTTAGGAGATGAAAATACGTCCAAAGAGATTACAAGCTGGAGATACAGTTGGGATTATTGCACCTGCCAGTCCACCAAATATAGAAACGTTAACAAAGTCATTCGCTTTTTTGGATGAGCTTGGCTTGAAATATGTTATTGGCAACTCTGTACAAATGAAGAATGGATATTTAGCAGGAACAGATGAGGAGCGTTTATCGGATTTACACGATATGATTAAAGATCCTAACATTACAGCGATTTTCTGTGCTAGTGGTGGCTATGGTGGTGCACGTATTGCAGAACGCATCGATTATCAATTATTAGAGGAGAATCCTAAAATTTTCTGGGGATTTTCAGATATTACGTATTTACATACCGCGTTTGGTTTGTATTCAGATATTGTGACTTTCCATGGTCCAACTTTATCTAGTATGGGTAGGGAAGATGTTACTGAACGTTCTAAGCATATGTTTAAGCAGTTATTTGAACCGGCTGAGATTCATTATGAAGAAGATATCTCTAAACTTACAACCGTGTCACGCGGTACGGTAAGAGGAGAACTTGCAGGTGGTAATTTATCGCTAATTGTCAGCAGTATTGGGACCAAGTATGAAATCGATACTAAAGGTAAGATTTTGCTTATTGAGGATATTGGTTTAGAGCCAGCTCAAATTGATGGTCTTCTCAATCAGTTAAAGCTGTCACGCAAGCTAGATGAAGTAGCAGGTGTTATTGTTGGAGAGTTTACAAACGCAGAGCCGAAAGATTATGTAGAGTCACTTACACTAGATGAAGTATTTGACCATTATTTTGGTCATCTAGGCAAACCCGTTGTGAGCGGTTTTAAAATAGGACATTGTGAACCAAATGTAGCTATTCCATTAGGTGTGGATGCTATTCTAGATGCAGATCGTAAGCGTTTGGCTATTTTACCTGGTGTTCAATGATGCCTTACTATAGCATTCAATAAAAATTAAAAAATTGGGTATTAGTTGAAGGTACAATACTCAATACTATTTATCATAATTCTTCAGACATTATTTTAATACAATAGCTTCTTGTTAATAAAATTTGCATTAAACTACAAAACTTTTACTATGAAACTCATCTCTCTACGAGGTGAGTTTTTTTATATATCTATTAGTATATCCCAGTAATTAAAAGTAAATATATTAATTTATAAATAATTGATATTAAAGTAAATTTCTGCTAATGTATTTTTATAATATTATCAGAATATTATAAAAACTAAAAGGGGTGGTATTGTGAAGTATTTTTTATCAGTAGATATGGAAGGAATTACGGGGTTACCGGATTATACGTTTGTATCTCAATCAGAAAATAATTATGAACACTCTAGAAAAATTATGACAGATGAGGCTAACGCAATAATAAGTGCTGCTTTTAAAAGCGGGGCTAAGGAAGTGTTAGTGAACGACAGCCATTCCAAAATGAATAATTTATTGGTCGAGGATTTGCATGAGGATGCAGATTTGATCACGGGAGATTTAAAACCTCTCTCAATGGTTCAAAACGTAAATGAAACATTTGATGGCGTTATGTTCGCTGGTTATCATGCGAGAGCGGGGCAACCTGGGGTAATGAGCCATTCAATGACATTTAGTATTCGAACAATGTTCATTGATGATGTAGAAATCGGTGAAATTGGCTTTAATTCTTATGTGGCTGGTTATTTTGGAGTACCAGTTATTTTCCTAGCAGGTGATGATTGTGCATGTCGTGAGATTGAAGCACTTATTCCTGGTGTTGTAACTGTAGCAGTAAAAGAATCAATTTCGAGATCGGCCGTGAAGACATTACATCCTAAAAAAGCACGTGCGTTGTTAGCTGAAAAAACGGCTGAGGCAATTGCGAAAAAGGATTCAATTAAACCACTTGTACCACCAGCTACACCGACGTTATGTATTGAGTTTACAAATTACGGGCAAGCCGAGTGGGCTGCATTAATGCCAGGAACGAGAATTATTGAAGGTACAACAATGGTGGAGTTTCAGGCAAGGGATATTTTAGAAGCATATAGAGCGATGCTAGTAATGGCTGAGTTGGCTTACCAAACACGATATTGCTAATAAAGAGGAGGGGGAGGGTTTGAATGATTCAATATATTATAAAGCGCTTCTTCATGATGATTGTAAC
Source organism: Viridibacillus sp. NPDC096237 (assembly GCF_050278625.1). Lineage (NCBI taxonomy): Bacteria > Bacillati > Bacillota > Bacilli > Caryophanales > Caryophanaceae > Viridibacillus > Viridibacillus sp. NPDC096237. Next base: position 30,947 of record NZ_JBNNTI010000006.1, read on the forward strand.
GGTATTGCTTATTGCAACATTGACGTTTTTTTTAATGCATGCAGTTCCCGGCTCGCCATTTGATAATGATCGTACTTCAAATCCTACAATTCAAGAGAATCTTGAAAAATACTATAAGTTAGATGAGCCATTGCCGGTGCAATATATGAATTATTTGAAGGCAATTGTTACATTTGATTTTGGTCCTTCGATTAAGAAACCAAATGACTCAGTTAATAGTTTACTCGCTAGGGGGTTTCCTATTTCGTTTGAGCTAGGGATTGTGACAATACTCGTGGCCGTTTTATCAGGTGTAGTATTAGGCACACTAGCAGCACTCCGGCATAACGGGATAATTGATTATCTAGCGATGACTTTTGCCGTTGTAGGTATTTCAGTTCCTAACTTTATTTTAGCAACATTACTCATTCAAATTTTTGCAGGTGAATTGGGATGGTTACCAGCAGCAACTTGGCAGAGTCCACTACATATGATTTTGCCAACTTTAGCATTAGCAACAGGACCTATGGCAATTATTGCTAGGCTCACTCGTTCTAGTATGTTAGAGGTACTGACTCAAGATTATATAAAGATGGCGAGAGCGAAAGGTTTGAAACCTTCTAGAATTATTATCCGGCATGCACTCCGAAACGCAATGATGCCGATTGTAACAATTATGGGGACGATGCTAGCGGGTATTTTAACAGGTACGTTCGTTATTGAACGTATTTTCGCAATTCCAGGAATGGGAAAATATTTCGTTGAAAGTATTAATAATCGTGACTATCCCGTTATTATGGGCTCTACTGTTTTCTATAGTGCATTTTTAGTATTCATGTTATTCCTAGTCGATATTGTATATGGCATATTAGATCCACGTATTAAATTGCACAAAAAAGAAGGTGAATCATCATGACCAGTATAAAAGATGTTGAAATAAAAGACGAGTGGTTTAAACCTAAATCGAAGAACTTGGAAAAGGCTGAAATGGTAGTTAGGCCATCATTATCTTATTGGGCAGATGGTTGGCGTAAGTTAAGAAAGAATAAGCTAGCGATGTTAGGGCTGTTTTTTTTAATATTGCTTGCTTTGATGGCTATATTTGTCCCTATATTCTCGCCATATTCAGTAACTGCAACGGATTATCCAAATCAAAACAAAGCGCCTTCTATGACTTATTGGTTTGGAACGGACGAAGCGGGGCGAGATGTTTTTACTAGAACTTGGTATGGAGCTAGAATTTCTCTATTTGTCGGTTTGATGGCTGCATTTATAGATTTCTTTATTGGCATTATTTATGGGGGTTTTAGTGGTTATAAGGGCGGCAAAACTGATTTAATCATGATGCGAATCATTGAAGTTTTATATGGTCTACCTCATTTACTTGTAGTTATTTTGTTAATGGTTGTAATGGGACCTAGCTTAACGACAATTATCGTTGCCTTAACAATTACAGGATGGGTTGGTATGGCACGAATTGTTCGTGGGCAAGTATTGCAAATCAAGAATTATGAATTTGTAACAGCTTCTAAGTCTTTTGGGGCTAAGACTTCACGCATCATCCGAAAAAATCTGTTACCAAATACAATGGGAACTATTATTGTACAGATGACCCTGACAGTACCAAGTGCAATTTTTGCTGAAGCCTTTTTAAGCTTTTTAGGCTTAGGCATTCAAATGCCATTTGCCAGCTGGGGTGTTATGGCGAATGATGCATTACCGGTTATCTTATCTGGAGATTGGTGGAGGTTATTCTTCCCAGCATTATTTATTTCCTTAACGATGTTTGCATTTAACGTTCTTGGGGATGGACTGCAAGATGCACTCGATCCAAAACAAGGAGGGTGAGTGGGATGGTACGTGAACAAGCGCTACACAACAAATTTACGGGGCAACCTACATTCGAAGAAAAAGAGAAGATGAGTGAGAAAATTTTACAAGTGGAAGAATTACAGGTGACGTTTACTACATTTGGAGGTGTAGTTCAAGCTGTAAGGGGCGTTACATTCGATTTGCATAAAGGTGAAACACTTGCCATTGTAGGAGAATCTGGTTGCGGTAAAAGTGTTACATCAAATGCAATTATGGGATTAATCCCGCAACCTCCAGGGAAAATTACAAATGGTAAAGTAATCTTTAAAGGCAAAGATTTGACTTCTTACAGGAAATCAGACCTGCGTAAAATTCAAGGTCTAGATGTGTCAATGATTTTCCAGGATCCAATGACGGCATTAAACCCAACGATGACAATTGGAGAACAGTTGACTGAGGGACTACGTACGCATCATAAGATAAGTAAGGCAGAAGCTAAAACTAAGGCTATTGAAATGCTACTACTTGTAGGAATATCAAATCCTAGTGAACGTTTAAAACAGTATCCTCATCAGTTTTCCGGTGGAATGAGGCAAAGGATTGTTATAGCAATCGCTTTAATATGTGAACCAACCTTATTAATTGCGGATGAGCCAACAACTGCACTGGATGTTACGATTCAAGCGCAAATTTTAGAACTGTTTGATGAAATTCAAAAGAAAACAGGGGTCTCCATTATCTTAATCACACATGACCTGGGAGTAGTTGCTAAAATAGCTGATCGGATTGCAGTTATGTATGCAGGTAAGATTATTGAAATAGGTACGAAGCGAGAGATCTTTTATGAACCCGCACATCCTTACACAAAGGGACTGTTAAATTCTGTACCTCGACTAGATTTAGTAGAGGAAGAATTAGAGCCAATTGAAGGCACACCACCAGATTTATTTGCTCCACCAGATGGCTGTGCTTTTACAGCGAGATGTCCATATGCGATGGAAGTATGTAGTCATGTATATCCAACTGCAATATCTCTATCTGAGAAGCATAAGGTAGATTGTTGGTTACAAGATGAACGTGCAAAAGGATTATTTAACTGAAAATGGTGAGAGGCACCTTGTGCTTAATATATTTCACAAAAGAGTTAAAGGGGGATCATTCATGAAAAAGTGGTTAACAGTTTTATTTGTAGCAGTATTTGCAATTGTTTTATCCGCTTGTACGGCAAGTAAAGAAGCAGGTAAAGAACCATCATCCGGAAAGGGTGAGGGAGATGCTAAAGGAAAAGTTCTTTACTTAAATAATGGTAGTGAACCAACTTCTTTTGATCCATCTGTTGGTTTTAATGCAGTATCTTGGAATGCATTAAATAACTTGATGGAAGGTTTAGTTCGCTTTAATGACAAAGATCAACCTGTAGAAGCGACAGCTGAAAAAATTGCTGTTTCTGATGATGGATTAACTTATACTTTTACAATTCGAGATGGTGCTAAATGGTCAAATGGTGATGCAGTAACGGCAGGAGATTTTGTTTTTGGATGGCTACATATGCTTAATCCAGAAACAGCTTCACCAGCAGCATTCTTAGCTTATTCAATTGATGGCGCTGAAGCTTATAACACTGGTAAAGGTAAGGCGGAGGAAGTAGCAATCAAAGCAACAGATGATAAGACATTTGAAGTGAAGTTGAATGCACCGACTGATGCGTTCTTGAGCATCATTACAAACCCTAGTTTCTTCCCTGTGAATAAGAAAGTTGCGAAGAAAAATCCGAAATGGTTTGCAGAAGCAGATTCATTCGTCGGTAATGGGCCATTCAATTTATCAGAATGGGAACATGATGTGAAATTCGTATTCAAAAAGAATAATCAGTATTGGGAAAAAGACTCTGTAAAGCTTGATAAAGTAGATTGGGCAATGGTGAATGATACGAATACTGAATATCAAATGTACAAATCAGATGAGCTAGACGTATCAGGCGTTCCTGCTGAGCTAGCAGAACAGTTAAAGGATGATAAAGAATTACATGTAGAAGACCAAGCAGGCATATACTTCTATCGATTTAATGTAGAGAAAAAGCCATTTACAAATAAAAAAATACGCCAAGCTTTTGCTAAAGCAATAGACCAAGAGAATATCGTGCAATATGTAACAAAAAATGGCGAGAAACCAGCACATGGTTTCGTAACATATGGCTTTAAAGGTCCAGATGGTAAAGAATTCCGTGAATCAGTTGGAGATTTAGTTTCTTTAGATAAAGAAGAAGCAAAGAAATTGTTAAAAGAAGGTATGAAAGAAGAAGGCTGGTCTAAGCTTCCTAAAGTGACATTAACTTATTCAACAAGCCCAGAACATCAAAATATCGCTGTAGCTTTACAGAGTCAAATTAAAGAGGCACTAGGTGTAGATGCAAAACTTCAGAACGTAGAAGCTAGTGTATTCTTAGCTGAACAAAAAGAACTGAAGCATCAAACATCTCGTTCATCATTCTTATATGACTATGCTGATCCAATCAATGCACTTGAAAGTTTTATTACAGGTTCTCCAATGAACCGTACAGGATGGTCAAATAAAAAATTTGATAGCTTGATTAAAACAGCTAAACAAGAAACAGATGCAACAAAACGCTGGGAAGCATTACAAGAGTCTGAGCGTGTGTTAATCGATGAAGCACCAATTGTCCCATTATATTTCTATAATCAAGTTTCATTAGAAAAATCTAATGTATCTGGTATTGTTCGTCACCCAGTTGGTTATACGGAACTGAAGTGGGCAGATAAAAACTAATAAGTAGCGGTGCCTATTATAGGTACTGCACTTTCTTTAATAAATGAGGGAATGCATATGCCGCGTTCTTTGATTTATTTTAGAAAGGGAGGAAACGATGATGAAAAAAAGACCTATGAGACTTCAAAAGGGTGACACGATTGGGATTATAGCTCCATCAAGTCCACCAAACCTTGAAAGTTTACAACATTCACTCGTATTTCTTGAAGGGCTTGGATTGCATTATAAATTTGGTCCATCCGTGGAGAATATAGATGGTTATTTAGCAGGTACTGATGAAGAACGGCTAAATGACCTACATACTATGTTTGCGGACCCTACAATTGCAGGTATCGTATGCGCTGGTGGTGGTTACGGCTCGGCACGTTTTACAGATAAAATTGATTTTCAGTTCCTTGCTGATAATCCTAAAATCTTCTGGGGCTATTCAGATATTACATTTCTACATACAGCGATAGGAAAGTACTCTAATTTCATCACCTTTCATGGACCAATGCTAGCTTCTGATGTAGGGAGGCCAACATTCCGAGAAAAGTCGGGTCAAATGTTTAAACAACTTTTTCAACCAATGGAGTTGCAGTATACAGAGGATTACTCACCCTTGGAGACAATGGTTGCAGGGGTGGCAAAAGGAGAAATCACAGGAGGTAACTTAAGTCTCTTATCAAATGGACTTGGAACAGAATTTGATGTCGATACAAGAGGGAAAATTCTATTAATTGAGGATGTAGATGAAGAGCCTTATAGAATAGATTGTATGCTAAACCAATTACGACAAGCGGGGAAATTACAAGATGCAACAGGCTTTATTGTAGGCGATTTTAGCAATACAGAACCGAAAAAGCGTAAAGTAACATTGACGGTAGAGGAAGTGCTAACTCATTATTTAGGTGCTTTAAATGTGCCAGTAGTAAAGGGTTTTAAAATTGGACATTGTGAACCCCATTTCGCAATACCTTTAGGAGCAGAGGCTATTTTAAATGCTAATGATAAAACGTTGACCATTTTACCAGGGGTCCAATAAATTAAGGAGTGACACGTCATGATTATCCAATCCGTTGAAGCATTTAAAGTTGCTGTACCTTTACAAAAGCCATTTAAAACAGCATTACGTACTGTAACAGTCGCAGAGTCCATTTATGTACGAGTAACAGTTGATGATGGGCGAGTAGGTTGGGGGGAAGCGCCTCCAACACATGTGATAACAGGTGAAACATTAGGAAGTATTCAATATGCTGTTGAAAAAGTATTTGCACCATTATTAAGTGGGCAAGATCTCCGGTTTTATGAGCAAGTTTTTCAAACGTTGCATACCGCTATAGTGGGTAATACAAGTGCAAAAGCAGCAATAGATATGGCATTGTATGATTTGATTGCACAACGAGGAGAACTCCCACTTTATCAGTTTTTGGGTGGGCATAAAAAGGAAATAGAAACGGATTATACAGTAAGCGTAAATTCTCCAGAAGAAATGTCAGCTGATGCAGCAAAATATATTGCTAATGGATTTCATGTATTGAAAGTAAAGGTCGGTATTGGTGAAATTTCTGAAGATATCGCTCGGATAAAAGCAATTCGAGATGAAATTGGTTATACAACAAAACTTCGACTAGATGCCAATCAAGGTTGGAATGCAAAGGAAGCTGTGTATGCCATTTCTAAAATGGAAGATCTAGGTCTAGAAATAGAATTGATTGAACAACCCGTATTAGCGCATGATATGCATGGTTTAAAATTTGTAACGGATCATACATTAACACCAATTATGGCTGATGAGAGTGTCTTTTCAGTGCATGATGCAAAAATTATTTTAGAGATGCGTGCAGCCGATTTAATTAATATTAAGTTGATGAAAGCAGGCGGGATTTATCAAGCCTTGAAAATCAATGCACTAGCCGAAAGTTGCGGAGTGCAATGTATGACAGGGAGTATGATAGAAACCAAAATTGGTATTACTGCTGCAGCTCATTTTGCAGCTAGTCAACCAAATATACAATATTATGACTTTGATGCTCCGTTAATGTTGAATTTTGAAACGATCAAGGGAGGAGTCATATATAAAGAAAGTAAGATTTGTTTCTCAGAACGCAGTGGGTTAGGCATTGAGGAAGTATTTAAGGGGGAGAACTAGATGGCAGCATTACATAATATTTGGCATTGTTCTGTTGCAGTAGCATCTATTTGGACGAAGCCAGAATCAGCTCGAGATATTGATCAACCAGCTATTACAAACCCCGTACAGCTTGTAAAATGGTTAGAAGCACTCCCTTATAAAGAACGATTAGATTTATGTGATAGCAATAGAATTCAAACGCAATTGTTATTTGGAGAACCTGTAATAGTAGAGGAGATTCACGGAGAATGGGCGAAAGTTATTGCCATTTTGCAACCTACTCATAAGGATGAAAGAGGTTATCCTGGCTGGGTGCCTTTAGTGCAACTAGCTAAGCAACAACTTTCAGAGTCAATGGAAAACATCATTGTGAATGTAGATAAAACACAATTATGGTCAGAAGATGATACACCACAAATTGTCTTATCTTTTAATACGGTATTGCCTGTATTAGATGAGAGAGGGCAGTATTATATTGTTGATACACCAATAGGAAGAGGAAAAGTATTAAAATTGGGTGCAGTAAAATATACAGGAGACATTGTTCAAAAGATGGGTAAGGCTGTACAGTTTGGGTTGAATTATTTGGACTTACCGTATATTTGGGGTGGTATGTCTTCGTATGGCTATGACTGTTCTGGCTTTACTTATAATATGGCCAAGGCTTGCGGCCTGCGAATTCCGAGAGATGCAGGTGATCAAGCTACATATGGGATGGCTATAACAAAGGACAATGAAGAGGAATGGCAAGTAGGAGATTTATTATTCTTTGCAGATGAAAAGGGCACAAAATCTGTGAGGCATGTAGGTTTTTACTACGGAGATGGACAAATGCTTCATTCGCCTCAAACAGGGAAAACGGTTGAACTGATAAAACTTGCAGGCACGATATTCGAGGAAGAAATATGTGATGTTAGACGCTATGGACCGGGAGTGAAAACAACATGACAGAGAAAATAATATTATCCGTACAACAACTAAAAAAACATTTTGATTTAGGAAAAGGTGCAACATTAAAAGCGGTAAATGGCATAAGTTTTGATGTGATGGAAGGTGAGACGTTTGGATTAGTTGGCGAGTCGGGATGTGGCAAATCTACAGCAGGCAGAACAATTTTAGGTTTGTATAATCGTACAGATGGTAAAGTGTTATTCGAAGATCAAGATGTTCATTCAATGACAGAGAAAGAACGCAACAACTTCTTAAAAAAGATGCAAATGATTTTCCAAGATCCATATGCATCATTAAATCCGCGTTCTACTGTTTTTGAAATTATTGCAGAACCAATAGAAATTCATCATTTAAATAAATCGAAAGAAGAGCTAAAAGAAAGAATATATGAATTATTAGAGGATGTTGGTTTGAATCGTGATCATGCCAATCGCTATCCCCATGAATTCTCAGGTGGTCAACGTCAAAGAATAGGAATTGCCAGAGCATTAGCACTTGAGCCGAAGTTAATAATTGCTGATGAGCCGATTTCAGCTTTAGATGTATCTGTTCAAGCATCCGTAGTAAAGCTATTGCAGAAGCTCCAAAAGGAGAAAGGATTAACGTATTTATTTATTGCACATGATTTATCAATGGTAAAATATATTTCAAAACGAATTGGCGTTATGTATTTAGGGCAAATGGTAGAACTGACGACAAGTAAACAACTTTATCAAGAGCCTCTTCATCCATATACACAAGCTTTATTATCAGCTATTCCGATACCTGATCCGGATATTGAGGAAAAAAGAGAGCGTATTATTCTTGAAGGAGAATTACCGAGCCCGATTAATCCACCAACAGGATGCGTTTTCCACACCCGATGTCCAAAGGCGAAAGAAGTTTGTTCCCAACTACAACCAAAATGGCTAGAAAAAAGCGAAGGGCACTATATAGCTTGCCATTTATATGATGAAGAAGTGCTTGCGATGGAGCAGTTTGAGATAATTGCCCACTAAAGAACATATAAAAAACGGGGTTATCTAATAAGTCCTATTTCGACTCATTGTCGCTCCATTTTAAAAACCAAGAATGTTGATTTAACAGCATTCTTGGTTTTTTATTTACTTCATTTTGGATGATTTAGCCCTTTTGGGACAGCCCCGTTTTTTCGTAACGGCAAAATGTAATAAATATAGAACCCCATTAAATTTCAAGTGATTGTTGATCTTTAGATAGTAGACCAGTCGTGAAGTCGCTACCATGCACTTGCGTGAACATTTTGCCTGCAGCTGCTAACAATTCAGTGCTCTCTTTAGGAGATAAAGAAGGACGTAAATAGAATACGTGAAGCGCTTCGGTCGTATTCTCTGTTACAGCTGTCCGTTTTGAATCGACAAAGGGGCTACCAAATGCTCCTTTTATATCTGAAGTGACAATAATATTATTTAGCGAGTTGAAGCGGCCATTTAACCCTTCATAGCCCGTTTCCCCATTACCAAGTGATACTGTTATATCACCATCTAAATTGTTAATATCATAAATACCAACTGGCATTTCGTATTGTAATGAAAAGAAATTATTTAAGTCTACTGCCGAATGAAATGGCGTTATGTAGTTTTGCTTGGCAATACGACGCATCAAACTTTCAGCTGAGTGACGATAGCGGTTTGGATCTGCACCAAGTGATTTCCAAAGCTTACGCCATTCAGAAATGCCAGCACGCTCAGTTACAGGTTTATCCTGTAATTCTAGAAATAAGTTCTCTTGATATAACTGAGTACGTCCCTTAATCATTTGAGGAGATTCAGACACGACAATTTTGGTATAATGGATAATGCCGATTTTAAAGTCTGGTACTTTGTTTAATAAAGTAGAATCTAATGCAACTTTTATCATGAACATCACCTATATCTTGTATTTTCACAAGTGTAACATATAGAAAGGAGTAGAACCAAGTGATTGTCAACGACTTGCAAGAAGAGCTGATTGAGTACGCAAAAACCATTGGCATAGATAAAATTGGTTTTACATCCGCTACACCATTTTTGGAGTTAAAGAACTTATTACGTCGCCAGCAAGAGCTCAACTTCCAATCTGGCTTTGAAGAATCCGATATTGAAAAACGCACTGAACCAACCCTTTTGCTAGAAGAAGCACAAAGTATTATTGCCATCGCGATTGCTTATCCTTCACGAATGGAAAATGCACCTAAAGGTAAACGTGGTGAGCGCAGAGGTATTTTCTGTCGAGCATCTTGGGGAATGGATTATCATACTGTGCTACGCGAAAAATTAGCATTACTTGAAGCTTTTTTACAGGAGAAAATCCCGCATGCTAAAACGCGTTCGATGGTTGATACTGGAGAGTTGTCTGACCGTGCTGTAGCTGAACGAGCGGGCATTGGTTGGAGTGCAAAAAACTGTTCAATCATTACCCCTGAATTTGGATCTTACGTTTATTTAGGAGAAATGATTACGAATATTCCTTTCGCACCAGATGAACCAATAACTGACCAATGTGGGGATTGCACACTTTGTATTGATGTTTGTCCGACAGGTGCTATCGTACAAGGAGGCCAATTAAACTCAAACCGCTGTGTAGCGTTTTTGACACAGACAAAAGGTTTTTTGCCTGATGAATTTCGTACGAAAATCGGTAATCGAATTTATGGTTGTGATACTTGTCAAACGGTTTGTCCAAAAAACAAAGGCAAACTCAATTGGCTACACGATGCCTTTAAACCAGATCCTGAAATTGCGAAGCCACTACTAGAGCCATTATTAACAATTTCAAATAAGGAGTTTAAGGCAAAATTCGGCTATATATCTGGCTCATGGAGAGGGAAGAAACCAATTCAGCGTAATGCTATAATTGCACTCGCTCATTTTAAAGAAGAGTCAGCCATGCCAAAACTAATCGAAGTTTTACAGAATGATGAACGTCCAGTAATCCGTGGAACAGCTGCATGGGCTATTGGTAAAATGGGTGTAGTAGAAGCAGAACAAACTTTACAAACAGCACTACAAAAAGAACAAGATCCTGAGGTTATTATAGAAATAGAAAAAGGATTAGCCTTTTTAGCAGAAAAATAAAGGAAGTGTCAAAGTTGTCTTTGCATATCGTTTTATATCAACCAGAAATACCGGCCAACACTGGTAATATCGCCAGAACTTGTGCTGGTACGAATACAAGCTTACATTTAATCCGTCCTTTGGGATTTTCAACGGACGATAAAATGTTGAAAAGAGCTGGATTAGATTATTGGCATAGTGTCGATATTACGTATTATGATTCAGCGGATGAATTTTTCAGAAAAAATGATGGTGGGTCATTTTATTATATTGAAACATTTGGTGATAAAGCCTATTCAGATTTTAACTTTAGTAACCAAAATGAAGAGATTTTCTTTATTTTTGGGAAGGAAACGACAGGAATTCCAATGGAGTTATTAGAAGGACATCAGGATCGATGCTTGCGTATTCCACAAAGTGATAATATACGCTCGTTAAATCTTTCAAATACTGCAGCTATTTTAATTTTTGAAGCACTACGCCAACAAAATTTCCCTGGCTTAAAATAAAAAGAGGACAGCCTATGAAGTAGGTTGTCCTCTTTTTATATAATGGATTATTTTTCAGAAGTTCCTTGTTTGTCTTCATAACCTGAAGTGAAAATTGCAGTTAAGAATGCTACACAAACACCAAGAATTAAAATTAATTTCATGGAAGTACCCTCCTCATGTTTATAAAAAGTTCTTTATCAAGTATAGCCTACTTTGTATTAAAATGAAATATTCCCAAGTTATAAAATTATGGCAGAATTCGTTCTTTATTATTTGTAATGTTCTTACTAATCGCATAGGATGAATAAAAGATGCAAATAATTCCTAAGTAATACATTTTTGTTAAAGGAGCGGATAATATGGATAAGCATGAAAAGCAACCAGTAAATGGCTCAATGGCAACTTCAATGGAGGAGCTTAAACAATTAGGCAAGCAAATGGATAAAATGCGTGATGGTGAGGAACTTGAACGTGATGGTCGAATACAAGATCCTGTACAGTCAGATAAAGCACCACTAATTCATCAACGTGAGGATTAAATAATATGGTAATGACCCCAGACACGTACCCATCTTTTCATTTGAGATTCAGAAGGAATACCATATTTAATAGCTAATAATTTATAGCCTAAAGTACCTTTTAAATATTCTTTAACAACTTTTAATTTAAATTCATCGCTATATTTTGCCATACAAAAACACCCCAAAAGTTAGATTTTAAACTCTAACATTTGGGGTGCAGCACCTATGCAGTGGGAATTTTTTTGAATTATTAAGCTAAAAAGGTTAATTGAAATGCAAATAAAATAGCAAATAAATAAAGCAAAGGATGTACTTTTTTTGCCTCTCCTTTCGCTATTTTTAAAATAGGGTAAGAGATAAATCCGAAGGCAATTCCTGTTGCGATACTTGAAGTAAGTGGCATGATTAAAATAATTAAAAATGAGGGGAAAGCTTCCTCAAATTTATCCCATTCAATTTCTTTAATAGAACCAATCATCAACGTACCAACAATGATTAATATCGGTGAAGTAATTGCTGAAACCCCTGATACAGCATTAACTAATGGCCCAAAGAATGAAGCAACGATGAATAGAATAGCGACAGTTAAGCTAGTTAAACCTGTACGGCCACCAGCAGCAACACCAGCAGAAGATTCAACAAATGCTGTAGTTGGACTTGTACCAAACATAGCACCGAAAGTTGTAGCAACTGAGTCAGCTAACAATGCTTTGCGAGCGCGTGGTAATTTATTACCTTTCATTAAACCCGCTTGTTTCGCAACCCCAATCATAGTACCTGTCGTATCAAAGAGTGTAACTAAAATAAATGAAAACACAACGCTATATAATCCATAAGAAATAACCTGGCTAATTGCTTCGATCGGATTCCAAACTAATACACCTTCAGGTAGATGAGGAAGTGAAACCACCTTATTAATATGCAATTGATTCGTTAAAGTTGCAACAATACCTGTAATGATCATTCCGATGAATAAGGCGCCACTGACATTACGTACCATTAAAATTACTGTTACAAATAAACCGAATAATGTTAGTAGTACACCAGGAGAAGTCAAATCACCTAGCATCACTAAGTTACTTTCACTATCGACAATAACATTACCCATACGCAAGCCCAGGAAAGCGATAAATAAACCAATACCTGCAGCAATTGCACGTTTTAAATTTTCAGGAATTGCTATAATTAATTTTTCACGTAGTGGCGTTAGTGATAAAAGAACGAAAATAATACCTGCCACAAAAACAGCAGCAAATGCAGTTAAATAATCAACTTTACCATCTGATGATAATACGATTGAATAAGTAAAATATGCATTTAAACCCATACTTGGTCCGATAACAAGTGGATAATTCGCAAATAACGCCATCCATAAAGTTCCTATAACGATAGCAATTATAGTCGCTATGAACACTTGGTCAAGTGGAACCCCAGATGCAGCTAACATACTTGGATTCACAACAACGATGTATATCATTGTAAAGAATGTAGTCATGCCTGCTATTAGTTCAGTCTTAACATTCGTTCCATTTTCCTTTAAACGAAACATCCTAATACCCTCTCTCTTGGAAATGAACAATTTTTATAACGCGAAGTACTATATTCGTTCCTATTAGAGAAATTATACGCGAAATAATGATTGTTCCTATTCGAGAAATCAACTGTTTTTCTCAAAATCGTTATTCTCGAAATAATTTGATTATATTTGTATAATAAAATTAAATTAATCAATTAGAAGGAGTTGTGCTAATGTGTTGAATATTACATCTACAAAACCACTACATAACGGCGTGGGAATGCCACGTTTTGGACTTGGCGTATACAAAATGACTGATCGTGAAGAGGCGATTCAAGCGATGACTACTGCAATTGATACGGGTTATATCGCAATTGACACCGCTTCTCTATATAACAATGAGGTTGAGGTTGGGGAAGCAGTCAGAGCTTCTAATGTAAAACGTGAAGATTTATTCATTACATCAAAAGTTTGGAACACAGATCAAGGTTATGATGAAACTTTACGTGCTTTTGAAATATCATTAAAGAAATTAGATATAGACTATTTAGATTTATATTTAACTCATTGGGCAGTACCTGACAAATATAAAGACACATATCGTGCGATTGAACGTCTTTATGATGAAAAACTACTCCGTGCAACAGGTGTTTCTAATCATCAAATTCACCATCTAGAAGAAATCTTTGCTACAGCTAATGTCAAACCGATGGTCAACCAAATCGAAGTACACCCATATTTAACCCAAGTAGAAGTGCGTGACTTCTGTGCAGTAAATGACATCGCCGTTACTGCATGGTCTCCGTTAGCAAGAGGCAAAATTGTGGAAGATACAGCTATCACTAGTATTGGCCAAAAATACGGAAAATCTGCAGCACAAGTTATAATTCGTTGGCATTTACAGTTGGATAATATTGTGATTCCAAAATCTGTAACACCAAGTCGTATAAAAGCAAACGCTGATGTATTCGATTTTGAACTGACAAATGAAGACATGCAATTAATCAGTGCATTAAACAAAGACGAAAGAACCGGCGCACATCCAGATCATTTTAGTTTTAAGTTTTAATATTGAAGATACTCGTTCAGTTGCGGATCACGTTAGAAGACGGAGTTTTTTTATTTTATTGCTTGAAAAAGAGGACGTGAGTAGGGCTAAAGGGAGAGTGAGTAGGGCTAAAGGGAGAGTGAGTAGCGCCAAAGGGAGAGTGAGTAGGGCTAAAGGGAGAGTGAGTAGCGCTAAAGCCAGTGAGAAGCGCTAAAGCCAGTGAGTAGCGCCAAAGGGAGAGTGAGAAGCGCTAAAGCCAGTGAGAAGCGCTAAAGCCAGTGAGTAGCGCTAAAGCCAGTGAGTAGGGCCAAAGCCGCCAAAGCAGAGCCAGAGTGAGTAACACCTATCCACTCCACTCCTCCAAATAAAAAAGTATCTCCAAGCAATAAACTGCTCGGAGATACTATATTAATATTTATTGATCAATAATCTCCATTTTTTTATCTGTGAATGGATGAGTAAATTGAAGTTTTCTTGCGTGTAGAGAATAATCGCCAGATGCTGTTTCTCTTGCATCATATAAAGTATCTCCGACAATTGGGTGACCTATATGTGAAAGGTGGACACGAATTTGATGCGTACGTCCTGTTTCTAATACAAGATTGACGATTGTTGAATATTGCAGATGACGAACAACTTCAAAGTTTGTAATAGCCATTTGTCCTTCGGGTGCAACACGACGTCGAGTACCATGGTGGCGATCTTTAGCAATTGCTTCGCGAATTGTTCCTTTGCGTTCCTTCATATGGCCTTGAACTTCAGCTTCGTAAACGCGAAGGATTTTCTTCTCTTCTAACAAACGGTCGAAAATAGATTTTGCGATTGGATGTTTAGCAACGAGTAAAAGTCCGGCTGTACCTTGGTCCAGACGATGTACATGTTCTGCGTACACGCCACCTTGGTCTTGTATATATTTCATAACATGATTCATGCATGTAAAGCGATCCCAAAGATCATTTGGATGTGTAGCCATACCTTTTGGTTTAGAAACGATTAAGCAATGTGGATCTTCGTACACTACTTTAACTTCGCATTCACGAGTTGCTTCATATGAAGATTCAGGGACATCCATAGTGATGACGATCTCCATACCTTTTGGACGAGGGTCTTTCCATTGTAAAAGTTCGCCATTTGTATCTGAGATGGCTTTTGTCATACGTAATTCATGTACAGTCTTTTTACCAAGCCTCCACTGTTCACGGAGTAGCTCTTCAATTGTTTGGTTATCTTCTAGAATCGTAAAAGTCCAAGATTGTTTCATTATTATTCCTCCATTAAAAGAAGGATTACGTTGTTTGTACAACATAATCCTTACTAGTTGTATTATTTCACGAGATCAGTTTGTTTTAGGAATGCTTCGAAAGTAGCCTTATCAGCATCGCCTTCCATATGTTGAATCTCTTTACCATCTTTAAAGTAAGAAAGTGTTGGCGTTGCTTTGATGTTGTACTTGTCATCTACTTCATACTCATCTAAGTTTAATTGATCGATGTGTACACCTAATTTTTTTGCTATTGGCATTAATTTAGGTGTTGCAGCTCTACAATGTGTACACTCTGGACTGAAGAAGTATACCACTGTTGGGTCGCCTTTAGATAGCTTTTTCTCAAGTTCTGTCGGTGTGATGATGTTTTGATAGTTTTTATCACTAAGTAAATCAATTGTAGATTGTTTTAAATCGTCTTTGTCATAAAGGTTTGCTTTTAATTTTTCTTCATTTCCTTGATTGTTTAAGAAGATGATTAGTCCAAATAAGAGAACAATCACGCCGGCAATGATTAATAGCTTTTTCAATTATTTTTCCTCCTTCGATGCTTTTAACAAGTAAAAGCTTGCTCCTGCGATTAAGACAAATGCTGTTAATGCAAGGAATGGGATGGTGATGAAGCCAAACCAGTTAATATATTGCCCTGTACAAGGCACACGACCACATGTAATTGCAGAGCTCGATAAAAATTCGAACTTTTGAATGCCATAATGATAGATGGCAATACAGCCCCCGATTATGGAGAAAACAGCTAAAGTTACCGCAATACGTGCATTTTTTTGAATATAAGCCACAGTTGTAATGATGACAATTGGGTACATTAAAATACGTTGATACCAACAAAGCTTACAAGGTTCGTATTGTTGGATTTCTGAAAAAAATAGGGAGCCAAGCATTGCGACCAATGAGACAACCCATATGAATAGTAAACTATTCTCAACTTTTTTTGTCATATAAAAATCTCCTATTATTAGAGTATTTCCCTTTGAATTATATAGGGAATGAGAATATATGTAAAATATTTATTCTTGATAAAAAATTCTTTAAAGAGCTTTCTTGTGAAGGTGTAATGTCTAAATAACTAATGCTGGTCGATATAAGTGTTCAGATGTAACGGATAATGGGTATATTATCAAGCATAATCTAGATAGCTATAATTTATACGGAATCGAAATCATAGAAGACTCAAATTATCAATGAATGAAAGTGGGGCAACGTCTTTATGATGCACGAATAGATTTGGCTCGTCAATTCAATTTGAAATCTATTATTTAGGGGACGTATTCCAATCTATCATAAGCAATTCGTGGAGTATTCAATGATGATGTTGATTTGAAGTTTTAGGAGCCAACGATAAGTGTTATTGTTGCTTATTTGAAAGATCGTCGTCATGATGTATACCGTTTAAAATATTTTAAAGAGTAAAAAGTTTATACTACCTTATTTTATGAATAGATAAGGTAGTTTTTTCTATTTTCTCGGTCAAAAGGATGAGGGCTATTTCATGCGAAGGTATGACAGGCAGTGTTATCATAGTAGATACAATATATTTATGGATGGAAAAAGGAAGGAGGCAATTACATGCAGCCAAATGATCATTCTAACATCAGTTTACTCAAGGAAATTGCCGAACTTCTAAATGAAGAAACTGAAATTCAAGCAATGTTGCAAGGCGCTTTGCGAAAGTTTTTAGCAGGTACGAATTTTGAAACAGGTTGGGTATTTTTTATAAATAAAAAAGGTAAACATGAGCTTATAGCACATGATAATTTGCCACAAGCTTTAAAGCATAATAAGTGCCATTTTTTAGAAAAGGGTGGCTGTTGGTGCGTATCACGATATCGTAACAATGAATTAAAAAAAGCATCTAATATAATTGAATGTCAACGTATTGAAAGTGCCAACGCAGCTGAACTAGAGGGTGATGGAGGCATTACTCATCATGCAACAGTCCCATTGCAATCTGGGCAGGAGCGCTTTGGACTATTAAATGTAGCTACGCCAAACACCGTCAGTTTTTCTGATGATGAGCTTGCTCTGTTAGAATCAGTTGCCTTTCAAATGGGTTCCGCGATTAAACGTATTTTACTAACAAAACAAGAACAGCAAATGGCACTAGTAGAAGAGAGAAATCGATTGGCGAGGGATTTACATGATTCAGTGAATCAATTATTATTCTCTGTTACGTTAACATCTCGTGCAGGAATTGAAATGGCTGAGCAATCAGAATTGAAGGAAACGTTTAAGGAAATTCAAAATTTAACACAGGAAGCCTTAACAGAAATGCGTGCTTTAATCTGGCAGTTACGTCCTAAAGGATTAGAAAGTGGCTTAATGGAGGCGATTAAAGGTTATGCAGAAATGTTAGGCCTTAACCTATCTGTGAATGTTTCAGGTGTTTTACAATTGCCTTCTCGTGTAGAAGAAACGTTATTTCGTATCACACAGGAAGGACTAAATAACGTACGCAAGCATTCGGGTGTAAAGGATGCAGAAATTTTTGTCATTATTACACAGTCAGATGTGTTGTTAGTAATTAAAGATGAAGGTAGGGGATTCCAAGTAGACTCACTTGTGAATTTGCCATCAATCGGTTTGCAAAGCATGAGAGATCGTGCAAAAGCACTAGGCGGTAAGGTTGATTGGGTGAGCAATATAGGAAGGGGAACGGAAATTTTAATCCGTCTACCATATTAAGGGGGATTTCGATGATTAGAGTATTAATCGCAGACGATCACCATGTTGTAAGAAGAGGATTATTATTTTTTCTGAAAACGCAGAAGGATATAGAGGTTATTGGTGAAGCTAAAAATGGTAAGGAAGCAGTGGCATTAACGTCGGAACTAAAGCCGGATATTGTTTTAATGGACTTGGTCATGCCTGAGTTAGATGGTATCCAAGCTACAAAACGTATTAAGGAAAAATTTCCTAACACGCAAGTTTTAATGCTAACAAGTTTTTCGGATAGCGATCATGTTATCCCTGCGATTGAAGCTGGTGCTGCAGGGTACCAGTTGAAAGATATTGAACCAGATGAATTGGTGACATCAATTCGTAGAATAATGGCAGGAGAAAATACATTGCATCCACAAGCGACAACACAACTTATTAAAAGTCGTGAGATGCAAGAAGATTTGCCACATATGAAGCATACTTTAACACCTCGAGAACGTGATGTACTAGCTGAATTAACTAAAGGTAAGAGTAATAGAGAAATTGCATCCTCACTATTTGTTACAGAGAAAACAGTGAAGACACATATTTCGAATATTTTTTCTAAGTTAGAAGTACAAGATCGCACACAAGCGGCACTTTATGCAGTAAAGCATGGCTTAACTGAATCGAGTGAACAATAATAGAAGAAAAGCTGTCCTATAGTCATCGATATGACTAATAAGACAGCTTTTTTCAACGTTTTTTCTGTGGTTTTTGGCGTATGGTTTTTGAAACCTGTTTCCATTTATTACGTTCAGCAATTTGTGCTTGAGCGTTAGTCTTTCTTTCGGTATAAGCTAATTCACGTTTTAGCTTTATATAGCTGTTGTATCGTTTGTTTGTCAGCGTTCCTTCATGAATGGCAATTTGTACGGCGCATCCAGGTTCACGCTTATGTTCACAATCTCTAAAGCGACACTGAGTTGATAATTCCTCTATATCTTTAAAACTGCTATCTAAGCTTTCACCTTGATCCCATAATTGAAACTCGCGCATTCCGGGGGTATCAATTAATAAGCCACCGCCTGGAATTTTAAATAATTCTCGGTGTGTAGTGGTATGGCGACCTTTATCATCATCCTCACGAACTTCTTGGACGAACATTACTTCAGAGCCACAAAGTGCATTAGTTAAAGAAGATTTACCAACACCAGATGAACCTAAAAGTGCAGCTGTCTTGCCATCTACTAGTAATTGTTGAAGTTCATTAATACCTTCACCAGTAAAACTACTTACTGTATAGATGGGGACACCAAAAGCAACGGATTCTGCTGCTTGAATAAATGGCTCTACATCCTCACATAAATCTTTTTTTGTTAATACGATGATTGGAGTCGCACCTGAGTCCCAGGCAGCGATTAGATAGCGCTCTAATCTCCGTAGATTAAAATCTAAGTTCAAACTCATAATTAAAAAAACGATGTCAACGTTGACCGCAATTAATTGCTCTGCAGTAGTAGCACCTGCGACTTTACGCGAAAACAAAGAAGTGCGTGGCAATACAGCATGAATAATCGCTTTTTCTTCACCAGGCATTTGTTCAACTAATGCCCAATCGCCAACTGCAGGGAAATCACGTCGTTCAAAAGCGGTATGTTGGAAGCTTCCCGATGGACTGGATAGCCATTCTCCTTGTTCCGTAATTACACGGTAAGAATGCTTATGCTCTAGTAATACACGTCCGGGAATTGTTTTTGCTAATTTATTTGAAGCTTGGGCGATTTTATATTTTTCTTCCCAAGTTGTATTCCAGCCGAAATCTTGTAATTTTGTCATTTGTAAATCCTCCTATTGTGTGTGTAGAGATATTGAGCCGAGGTAACTGTTTTTGAAAGTGGGTCCTCAGCATTTAATTAAGATATCCAGCTTCACACGCCAGCTACTCGGGTCACTTCGGTCTCTCGACACAAGACAAAAAGCGTCTTGTGTTCGAGCCCTCCAGTGCCAGTCATAGCTAAACAGTCGTGTTCAGCATTTAATAAGATATCCAGCTTCAGGCGCTAACGGCTCGGGTCGTTTCAGTCGGTCGCTCAAAGTCAAAGAGTGACTTTGGCTTCCGCCTTCCAACGACCTCGCCGCTGAACTAGCGCCTTCAGCATTTAAGATAAAAAAAACTGTAGCTGCAAATCGGCAGCTACAGTTTATACACGCACAATAAAAGAAAGTATCCTTAAAAAGCATACGGATGGCGAGTATTTTGTAACAAACCGATTTGCGTTGATGCAATGCTCATTAAATTTGTCATAAAACCTCACCTGCTTTCCTTAAAGTTGTTCTTAGATTATCAAAATGGAAATATAATGTCAACATAAATATTCAATTATTATCAAAAAATTACATTAAGGCGGAATTATGCTCATGTATTAAACCATCTGGTTCAATATGGACAAGTACAACTGTCAACGGTTTAGCTAGACGAATCGTATTTTCAATATCCTCGGTAATTTGATGACTTTTCCAAACATTTAGCTCAGGATTAACGGTGACAGTTAAATCTACAAACACCATATTCCCGTGATTACGTCCTTTAAAATCTACGAGGTGAATAACACCATCTACATTACGGACAAGTGTTGATAATGTTTCAACCTCTTCTTCGTCAAAGCCATCAGTTAATGTATGAACAGCTTCAAAAAATATTTCGTAAGCAGTTTTAATAATGATAATACCAACAATGATTGCAGTAATGGAATCAATTATTGGAAAACCAACAATAGCACCTAAAATACCAATGGCAGTACCAAAGCTGACTAATGCATCTGAACGATTATCAAGAGCGGCAGCTTTAACAGCGGAACTCTTAGTCCTTTCAGATAACTTTAAATTATAGCGATAAACACTATACATGATAATACCACTAATAATAGCAACAACTGCGGTTAGCAGGGAAGGGGATGAGTGGTTGTTATCGATAAAGCTTTTACCTGAACTGAACAAAACTTGTAAACCAACGACTGCCATAATGAATGATGCTATTAGAGAAGCTACCGTTTCAGCTCTTAAATGGCCATAGTGGTGATCTCCATCTGGTGGCTTTTGTGAAATACGTAACCCGATTAGAACTGCCACAGAAGCAATAATATCTGTTGTATTATTTAGTCCATCAGCTTTTAATGCAGTAGATGCACCAATAAAACCAATTGTGAGCTTTGCAGAGCTGAGTATAAGATAAGTAGCGATACTTAGCCAAGCGCCTTTTTCCCCTTGTCTTAAATTTGTATATAACTCCACAATGTTTCCTCCTTGCAAGATTTATGGGCAATATAAAACGACGCACACTATTAGGAGTGTGCGTCGTTCTTTGTTAAATTTTCATTATTAATGTTCTGAAGATGAACTTTCATTATTTAATGTATCGTTGATGGTTTCATCTGGTAACTTAATAACTTCTAAGTATAAGATATGATGACCATCTACTTCTTTTACGATAAATTCATAGCCCTGTTCAGTGATTACTTCGCCTTTAACGGCATCAAAGTTTTTGGTCATAAACCAACCGCCGATAGTATCGATATCATCTTCATTAATGTCAATTTTAAGGAAATCATTTACGTTTTCAATTAACATTTTGGCATCAAAGATAAAATGATGCTCATCTACTTTGCGGACTTCAGGAATTTCGTCTGCATCAAACTCGTCTCGAATATCACCGACAATTTCCTCGATAATATCTTCGATTGTTACAAGGCCAGAAGTACCACCGTATTCATCCATTAAGATGGCCATATGAATACGCTCTCGTTGAATTTTCAACAATAAGTCACTAACTGGGATTGTCTCGATGACTCGAATGATAGGCTGCATATATTCCAACACCGATTTAGAGCCATTAGCTGGGTCTTTAATGTAAGCAGTTAATAGATGCTTCATATTGACGAGACCTATAATGTGATCTTTGTCTCCATCAATAATAGGGTAGCGTGTATATTGCTCAACACCCATTACTTCGAAAACCTCTTTAAGTGTCAATTCTTTATCAATACTAATGATTTCAGTACGAGGTACCATAATTTCTTTGGCAATACGATCGTCGAATTCAAAAATGCTATTCACATATTTATATTCAGACTGATTTATTTCACCGCTTTTCAAGCTATCCGATAAAATCATGCGCAACTCTTCTTCAGTCATAGCTACTTCCGATTCAGATACATCCTTTAAACCGAAAAGTGATGATAATGAGCGTGCAGAGAAGTTTAACGCTTTAATAAATGGATACATGATGTTGTGGAACGTAATCAAAGGACCAGCTGTTGCTAATGCTACAGATTCTGCCTTTTGAATGGCAAGCGTTTTAGGTGCTAATTCACCAACTACAACGTGAACAAATGTCACGATAGAGAATGATAGCACGAAGGATAGAACAGATGTCACATTTCCTTCAAGAGAAAACAAATCAAATATCGGTCTTAATAAAATTGATACTGTCTCTTCACCGAGCCAACCAAGTCCTAAAGAAGTAATCGTAATTCCCAACTGACAAGCGGATAAATATTCATCCAAATTAGATACTACTTTTTTTGCTTTTAAAGCTTTTTTGTTACCTTCAGCTATAAGCTGATCAATTCGAGTTGTTCTGACTTTAACGATAGAAAATTCAGTTGCTACGAAAAAAGCCGAACATGCGATCAAGACAGCAAATGCTGTCAACCGTATGGCTATGTCCAAAGACTTCCTTTGTTCCTGACCCAAATGAGGGGTGAGAACAAAGTGTACACCTCCTGTAATATAAAAAATAGTTAAGTAATATAATGATAAGACAAGTAGCGCTAAAAAACAAATCATCTACATGTTTTATTTTGCCTATTAATAATAATTGGTTATTAAAGAATGAAATGTTGTCAAAAGTAAGAATAAAATTAAATTACCCATTTTTTTCTAAAAGTATTGACAATTCAAAATTCGGAGTGCTAATATTGAGAGGTACTAAACAATTTATGGAAATGGAGGTATGGAACATGAAAAAGTTAAGAAGTTTAATTGTACAACTAAATAATGAATCCACACCTACCTATTCGGAAATTAAGTCTGTAATTTAACTTATGTAAATAATCGGTACAGGTGTAGGTACCTGTATCTTTTTTCAAAAGCGTATGCTCTGAAAAGGGTATGCGCTTTTTTTGTTGCCTTTTTAAGTAAATTACGAGTGCAAAATTTAATAAGGAGAGCTGAATATGTATATTCAAAAGCGGAAAAAGAAATTTAACAAGGATTCGATTGAAGACGGTTAGTGTAAAACCAAAATAAGAAAGTAGGAATATTAAATGTTCGAGGTATTATTTAAATTAAAATGGTTTTTTAAAGAAAACCGAAAGCGTTATGCAATAGCTATTGCCTTATTATTAGTGGCTAACGTCATTGAAGTGATGCCACCGTGGATTATTGGTCAATCGATTGATGCAATCCACTCAGAAACAATAACTAGTCAGTCTCTTATACTTTATATTGCTGCGATGCTAGTTATTTTGATAGTGGCGTATATCGTTAACTTTGTGTGGCAACATCAATTATTTGGTGGAGCGAATGTAATAGAGCGAAAACTACGGTCAAAGCTCATGACAAAGTTTTTGAAAATGTCACCACCTTTTTATGAACGAAATCGCACTGGAGATTTGATGGCGAGATCTACAAATGATTTACGTGCTGTCTCTGAAACAGCTGGTTTTGGTATTATGACGCTAATTGATTCGACATTATACTTATTAACAATTTTACTAACAATGGGATTCCTTGTTTCGTGGAAGCTAACAATAGCTGCTATATTACCATTACCGATTTTAGCGATTGTTATGCAAATTCTTGGTAAGAGAATTCATGAGCGCTATATGGTAGCTCAAGACGTATTTGGTGAAATGAACGATAGCGTACTTGAAGCTGTAGAGGGTGTGCGTGTTGTTCGTGCGTACGTTCAAGAACGTGCTACAGAGCAGCAATTTAGTGAAATGACAGAAGATGTTTACAAAAAAAATATGCATGTTGAGAAAATCGATGCATTATTTAACCCAATTACAAAGGTTTTAACGGGTCTTAGCTACATGATTGGTCTTGGTTTCGGTGCTTATTTAGTGTCTAGGCAAGAAATGACTTTAGGTGAACTAGTTACATTTAATGTGTATCTAGGCATGATTGTCTGGCCAATGTTCGCAATTGGAGAACTCATCAATGTTATGCAACGCGGGAATGCGTCACTTGATCGTGTTCAAGAAACATTAGACGACAAAGAAGATGTTGTCGATCCAAAAACTCCAACAATCATTCAAAATCCAGAGTCTATTGTCTTCAAAGATGTGACATTCCAATATCCACAATCAGCTTCTATTAACCTGGCAAATCTTGAGGTTTCTTTGAAAAAAGGGCAAACGCTGGGGATTGTTGGGAAAACAGGTAGTGGAAAGACGACAGTCGTTAAACAGTTATTACGTGAATATCCAAACGGTGAAGGTGATCTATTTGTCTCAAATAGTCCGATTCATGATCAAACGAAGGAGCAGGTTCGTAACTGGATAGGTTATGTACCTCAAGACCACGTATTATTTTCAAGAACAGTGAAAGAGAATATTTTGTTCGGTAAATCAGATGCGACAAATGACGAATTACATGAAGCAATTCGTTTAGCAAACTTTGAGAGTGATTTAGAAATGTTACCACTCGGTTTGCAAACACTAGTTGGAGAAAAAGGGGTTTCATTATCTGGAGGGCAAAAACAACGTATTTCGATTGCTCGCGCATTAATTCGTGATCCAGAAATATTAATATTGGATGATTCCTTGTCTGCTGTTGATGCTAAAACAGAGGCAACGATTATTCAAAATATCCAAACAGCTAGAAGCGATAAAACGACCATTATTGTGACACACCGCTTATCGGCAATTCAACATGCTGATTGGGTCATAGTATTAGAGGATGGTCGTATCGTTGAAGAAGGTACACATCAAACATTGCTTGAAGAAGAGGGCTGGTACAAAGAACAGCATGACCGTCAGCAAGTTGAGGGGGTGAAATAATGGGTACTGGTAAACGATTATTTCAATATGCTTTGATGTATAAAAAGCTACTTATTTCAGGCCTGTTATTATTAGCTATTGCTGTTGCTGCAGACTTAGCGGGACCATTAGTAGCAAAGAAAATTATTGATGAGCATATTGCAAAAGCAGAAGTTGCAGGAGTAGATTTTCAACCGATTGCCATTTTATTGGCTGTATTCTTTGGATTAGCAGTTGTAGCAGCTATTTTCCGCTATGGTCAATATCTTTTACTTCAAATGGGTGCAAATCGTATAATTCAAAAAATGCGAAATGAAGTATATGAGCATATTCAAACATTGCCGATTCGTTATTTCGATAATTTGCCAGCTGGAAAAGTGGTTGCGCGTGTTACAAATGATACGGAAGCCATTCGTGATTTGTTTGTAACAGTTGTCTCACAATTCGCTGCGAGCTTCATGACGATTTCCGGTATTTATATCGCGTTATTCTTCCTTGATTGGAAGATGGCGTTAATCGCATTATTTGTAATACCAATCTTGATTGTTTGGACGATTGTCTATCGTAAGTATGCTTCCAAGTATAATCATATCGTACGAGGAAAAGTATCGGATATGAATGGTATGATCAATGAATCGATTAATGGGATGACAATCATTCAAGCTTTTGGTCGTGAAAAACAAATTGAAGATGAATTTGCGGCATTAAATGAAGAACATTACCGCTATCAAAATAAACTGCTTATATTAGATGCAGCTACATCTCACAATTTAGTAGGTGTTATTCGCTCGCTTACATTTGTCCTCTTTATATGGTATTTTGGCAGTGCTGAATTAGATGGCGCAGCTGCTATCTCAGTAGGTATGCTATATGCTTTTGTTGATTATATTACACGTTTATTTAATCCTGTAACTGGAATTGTTAATCAGTTGGCTCGCTTAGAAAGAGCGAACGTTGCAGCAGAGCGTGTCTTTGAGTTATTAGATCAGCCAGGGGAACCCGTAGTAGATAAACGCATTTCTCGATATAAAGGGAATGTTCGCTTTGAGCATGTGTGGTTTGCTTATAAGGAGCAAGAATATGTGCTGAAGGATATTGATTTTGAAGCAAAGCAAGGGGAGACGGTCGCTCTTGTTGGTCATACTGGCTCTGGGAAGAGTTCTATTATGAATTTACTTTTCAGTTTTTATGATGTTTCAAAAGGTGCAATTAAAATCGACGGTATCAACATTAAAGAGCATTCTCGTCAAACCATTCGCGAGCATATGGGAATTGTATTGCAAGACCCTTATTTATTTACTGGTACGATTGAATCGAATGTTAGTTTAGGAGATCCTAGGATTACACGTGACACCGTGCAGAAAGCATTGGATGCAGTCGGTGGTGAACGCGTTTTGAAAAATTTACCGAAGGGCTTAGATGAGCCAGTGATTGAGAAAGGTAGTACATTATCTTCTGGTCAACGACAGTTGATTTCATTCGCTAGAGCGCTTGCCTTTGATCCTGCAATTTTAATCCTTGATGAAGCAACTTCGAATATTGATACAGAAACTGAAGAAATCATTCAGCACGCAATGGATGTATTGAAAAAAGGACGTACAACATTTATCATCGCGCACAGACTTTCTACTATTAAAAATGCAGATCGTATTTTAGTATTAGATCGTGGTGAAATTGTAGAACAGGGTACACATGACGAGCTACTGAAACAAGGCGGGCGTTATGAACAAATGTATAAACTCCAATCAGGTGAAAAAAACATCAGTTAATATGAAGACCCTTCATTGCATTAGCAATTGAAGGGTCTCTTTTAATGGAATAATTAGTTCAATATAGCTGCGATGAAAATAGAAAGAACTGCACAAAAGGTAATAGAGGTAAGCCAGTTCATTTTTGAAGTGGTTTCCAAAAAGACATTTAATATGCCACTAATTAGTAGTGAAACAAAAAAGGAGAAGATAAAATAATAGACTACTACTGGCATACAAATGTATCCTCCGATTTGAGAAATATAATGAAATATTTATTAAGGTTAGTGTATTTGATGCAAGTAGCTATTGCGAATTTCTGCCGAAACTCGTATATTTAGGGTGACGAATTAATTCGCTGATGGAAAGTAGGTGTCTCTTCTGAATTGGTGGCAAGATTGGTTACATAGTATCAAATCTTTTAATCGAAATATAAAATTGTTCATTATTGGGAATATACTTATTCAAATAGGAATGGGCGTATTCAATGTTATGTATAATTTATATATTCGGGAATTAGGCATGAAGGAAGCTGTTAATGGAAATGTTATTGCGATGACTGCATTAGCAACCGCAATAATACTAATTCCAGCGGGCCTACTAAGTGATCGCTTTGGACGTAAGTGGGCGCTTATTATAGGAACAGCATTAACAGCCATCACACTTTTCTATAGAAGTATTGTCACTGTTGAGCAACCGATGCTTTGGGCAGCATTCGCAACTGGAATTGTATGGGCTGTAGCTCAAGTTTCAGGGGTACCATTTTTAGCTGAAAACTCAAAGGCTTCCGAAAGAATGAAGTTATTTAGTATTCACTTTTCAATCATGACAATTGCAGGCTTTATCGGGAATTTACTTGGTGGAGTTGTAGCCGACAGCGCAAGTTTTCTATTGAAATTGTCTGCTGTCGAAGGAATTCGAGTATCACTATATAGTGGGGTCGCAATCTTTGTCATTGGATTAATCCCATTGTTCCGCTTGAAGATGGAAAAGAAAGTTGCCATAGATTCAGTAGCTTCTATCAAAGATGTAGTAAAAGAATCGGAAAAAAGTGCGAGCTTTAAAGAAAATATAAAAATCATTGTACTATTTGGTTTAGCACAATTGATTATTGGAATAGGTTCTGGGCTGGTCATTCCATATTTAAATTTGTATTTCGCCAATCGCTTTAATGCATCCAATACATATATCGGACTTATTTTGGCACTAGGATCAGCAATGACAGCTGTTGCAATGCTGATAGGACCTGCACTAGTTAAACGTGTGGGTGAAGTACGGGCTATTATTATATTTCAGTTTTTGTCCATTCCATTTCTATTTTTAACTGCATTTACGAATTCTTTATTTGTAGCATCTATTGGTTTTTTATTCCGCCAAGCATTGATGAATGCGGCAAATCCAATCCAATCGGCTATTGCTATGGAAATTGTGCATGATAAATATAAAGGTTTAGGGAACTCAGTTAATCAAATGGTATTCCAAGTTGGGTGGGCATCGATGGGACTACCAGCTGCCTTCTTTGTTACGAGGTTTGGGCCCTACTGGGGCTATGCCTATACGTTTACGATTACAGGAATATTGTACTTAATTGCATCGACTTATTTTTATCTGGTGTTTGGACGGAATAAAAAACTGGCTGAAGCATGAAAAACATATGAATAAAAAACATCTACATGTTGTACAGGGCACTGATAAACTTACGGTATTAAAATGTAATGTTCTTCAATAGTAAACACCGGCACTTTTCGTTCGATTTTGAACAGAAAGTGCCGGTGTTTTTTTGTACTTTCCTTGTTCTTCATTTAATAGCTCATGATACGTTTCAAATTCACCGCAAATAATGTTGTAGCTCCTTGGACTTCCGGGCCAAATAAACCCACCGATTTTGCCGTATTGTAGCCATGCGGATTTTTCAACACACTATTCTTCGCTTCAATTTTATAGCGCTTTTTCTCTTAAGTCTTCAAATTTTTCCATTTCTTAGAAATCCTCTTGCTCTTCATGTTCGGTTGATTTTATGGAAACTGGATACGTTTTGCTTTTGGCACCGCCTTTATAACAGCCATCTTATAATGGAGAAACCTTACATTTTTCTATGTCAAAGTAATACGTAACGAGTTCCTTGATTTGACGAAGCATATTCTCTCTAGACACAATTAAATCGTAACGCGTCATATAAGGGCTTAGAGTGAATGTTTCTTGCTTGGAAATCATGGTCTACACCACCTTGAATTAGTCCTTTCATAATAAAGGGTTAGGTGTGAATCGGAAAAACTCAGAAAAACGATAAAACTAGTTGATTGGAGTGCAGGTGGCGACTCCTTGGGGAATTAGTGAACATCTTGAGACCCCGCAGGAGCGTTAGCAACGAGGAGGCTCAAGGTTCGTCCCCAGGAAAGCGTCCGCCGGAACGGAAATTAACGGTATCGAAGAAAAAGCCATGGCTAAAATTCATTTTATGGACTTTTTCAGTGCCCTACATGTTGTGATGGATATAAATCAACAGGTAGGTGTTTTTTTATAGTTATATTAATAATTATTCCATAATACATCAATTACCATCGCCTTTCTAACATTCGAAAATTCAAATACGATAGCAAAACTGCTATTATAGAAATTAGTGTTTTTAAAAATTAACCAATTTCGAAGAGAGGAAGATATGTTCATGGGACAAGTAGTAGCTAAAGTTGAAACAGTGCGCACAAACCTAATCATGACAAACAAAGCACGTGAAGGAATTTTAGCATGGTCAAAAGATGAGCATGCTTTTTTTCATATTCAAAAATCGTTTTTAGTACATATTGAAAGAATGAGTAATTCTGCACAGGGAGAGACAGCAATTACAATTTATTTTGACAATGTAGCAAATACGAACCTTGCTGAGAAGCTAGATAGTCAAGTTGCAGTGATGAATTGTATTGTGAAATATGAAGGGCTACTGGCCACAAATTTCCGTGTTATTAGTTCTAGGGTTCCTGTGCGAACAAATAGAAGATTTGCCACACAGTTAGAATTCGTGACAACTCCTAAAAATACAGTAGGGTTGCCAATTGAACTCCATTCTAAAATTCGTCAGTTACCAATAGCTGAAGAGCGTTCAGAATATGTTAGAAAACGTATTTCTAGCTGGGAAGGTTATTTGAAAATTCAAGAGCGTGATGCCACGATAGAAGATATGACAGCATCATTTTCAAAGCTTTCGGTTAATGAAGATTTCAGTAGAATAACTCTAAATTGTAGTGGCTTAAAGGATAACGAATGGAATAAAGCAAAGGGTTTAAGTGCTAAATTTAAAGACTCTAGAGATGAACTTGGTGAAGTATTAAAAGTAAATCGTGCGAACAGAACAGTAGAAATTGAGCTACGTCCTTATATAAGGGAGAAACTTCGTAAAAATCAGCTAAAACCAAAAACAAAAGAAGTCGTCTTTAGTAATTTCGCTACTTTAAGCCAGATTCGAAGGTTACGTAAGGGGTTTGTTGATTTAGAAAAAGGCTTAGCAGCAAATGCCAATCTAGAAAAGATTTTATTTGAAGATCGACCTCGAATCCAAGTACCAAAGAAAAGAGCAAAACTAGAGTTTCATAACCGTTTAAATGAATTTCAGCAAGAAGCAGTGATTGGTGCCATGTCTGCAGAAGACTTATATGTTATTCAAGGACCTCCTGGAACTGGTAAAACAACAGTTATCTCAGAAATTTGTCAACAAAATGCGAAGGCAGGTTTGCGTACATTAGTGGCATCTCAGTCTAACTTAGCTGTAGATAATGCATTAAGTCGACTACTTTCAAATAAAGACATTCGCATTTTACGCTTTGGTCGAACAGAAAGTATTGAAGAAGAAGGCAAGAAATTTATTGAAGAAAATGTAGCAGAGTATTGGAGAGAGCAAACGTTACAAGATATCGAGCGGGAGCTAACGTTGCACGCTACTCATGAATCTGAACTTACTTCAACATTAGCGACATGTGAAGAAGAACTTCCAACATTGGAATCCCGTTTATTAGTTATCAAGGAAAAAATAGTAGAACAACAACAAGCAAAAGTCGATTATGAAGTTATTACTGAAGAAATTCAAAAACTAAAGAAGACATTAGGAACTTTAAGAAGAGAGCTTCGGGACCTTGAAGAACATTTTGGAGAAGTAGCCAATAAATACGAGCAGGTCTTAGCAAAGGTAGAAGAGCTAGAGCATTTTCTTGAAACAAATGAATCCAGTGAAAAATTACTTGAGCAGACTAATCGGTTAGCGAATGAAATTGAACTAACAAGAAATCAATTGCTATACCTTCAAGTTGAAGGGGAATTGAATGCTGTTAATGTAGAACTAAATGATTCTCGTACAGAATATATGAACTGGCAAAAAAATATTTTAGAACTACATCAATTGCAACATGCGTTAAATGACTTTACGAAAGTTGATGAACTAACTAATTTTATGCAACAGTATGATATTCCAATGGGGTTCATCATTGACCGACAGATTAATGCATTAGAGAAAATTAAAAGTCAAATGGTTAGTTATCACGATTGGATGGCTGTAAATAATAAGTTGAAAGCAGCGATTGACTATGTAGAGAAGCAAATGGGGCAGGCTGCTCAAATTATTTTGCAACAAGTTAACGCACGTTCAGAAGATAGCTATTCATCCTATTCTATCCGAGAAGTGCATGAAGCGATAGATTATATGAAGCAGTTTTTAATAACAGAAAAAGTTGTGAATCCTGCACAGTTAAAGATGCATTTAGAGCGACTTTATTTAAGAAGGAAATTTGTTTGGGAACAGGGTGTCATCCTACAACAATTAAAACAAGAAGCTATTAGATTGTTTGAGATGATTAAAAGAGAAGTGATTAAACAAACAACTGAAGTATTAACTAACGCACAGCATAAGAAAAGTACTTTAACGAATAAAGGGATGCTACTAAAGGATAAACAAGCCCAGCTTCAAAAACGATATGACCAACTAAAATTAAATTTGTCTGACGTACCTACCTCTAG
The DNA here is from genome assembly GCF_050278625.1 of Viridibacillus sp. NPDC096237. NCBI lineage: Bacteria > Bacillati > Bacillota > Bacilli > Caryophanales > Caryophanaceae > Viridibacillus > Viridibacillus sp. NPDC096237. The sequence goes on from NZ_JBNNTI010000006.1 coordinate 62,932, forward strand.
CAATACAGAGCAACTAACAGCACTATTACACAAGCTAGAATTAGAAGTACAGCATGTTCAAACAACCTATCAAGCAGTATTACAAACAATGCCTCAGTTAGAACAAATGCAGCAGCAACATCAAAAGTTAATGGAAGAAAGAACTTCGATAGCTAGTGAACTTGAAGAAAAAAAACAAGTAATTCAAGAGATCAATTCTCAAGGCTTACAACAAGAAAAGAATTTAAAAGCTTTAGAAGAAATCCTTGACCAAGACTATGAAGACCAACAATTACAAACAGATTATGCTATTAAAAAGCTTACAGAGAAAATAACAAAACTCCAGCACAACAAAGCGCAGTTACCTATTAAACAAGCGCTACAAAAACAATGGTATACATTATTACAAGAAGCCAATGAGCATGATTTAGATGAAATTCGCAAAATGTATGTACGACATGCCAATGTTATTGGGACAACATGTGTAGCTTCCGCTCGTAAAGAGTTTATGGATAATTACCCAACATTTGATGTCGTAATTATCGATGAGGTATCAAAAGCAACACCACCAGAATTGTTGCTGCCAATGTTAAAAGGAAAGAAAATCATACTAGTAGGGGATCATCATCAGCTACCACCATTAGTTGGGGACGATACGTTAGAAGAAACATTAAAGTCTATTATAGATGAAAGTGATGCACTAGAAGAAAGTGCAGAGCTAAAAAAATTATTAAAAGAATCTTTATTCGAACGCCTATTTAAAAACCTCCCTCGAGATAATAAACAAATGCTAGCCATTCAATATCGTATGCACGAGAATATTATGAAAACAATTACGCCTTTTTATGAAAATGAAGATGACCAATTGCAATGTGGTCTAATTGATTCAGATAATGTTCGAGACCATTTCCTAGAGGGGCATTATATAAAAAGGGCTGATCACTTATTATGGATCGATATGCCAAATGAAACGCCGTATTTTGAAGAACAAATGAAAAATGGTAAAAGCCGTTTCAACCAAGGTGAATTGGATACAATTCGTCAGATGTTGCAAGATTTAGACCAAGCAACAGAGATGGCTAAAGCGGCAGGGAAGATAAAGCAAAATGAACGTAAAAGTATTGGAGTTATCAGTTTTTACGGAGAGCAAGTTAAAAAAATTGACCGCCTTATCCAACAAGAGTTAAATCTACAACATTTACATCTACGCACGGGTACTGTTGATAAGTTCCAAGGTATGGAAATGGATGTTATTATCGTTAGTATGGTTCGTAATACCCAACATAAAGGCGGCGATATCGGCTTTGCTAATGATTATCGTCGATTAAATGTAGCTCTATCGAGAGCGAGAGAAATGCTCATTCTTGTAGGTAGTACTGAAATGTTTACACAAAGGGCGAAACAGAGACATGCAAGAGATATGTATAGTCAATTATTAGAAACAGTTAAAGAACAAAATGGCCTCCGTGACCAAGACGGTAATGTGAAAGAGTAAAAGGGAAAGGAGGACCGAGTTTGAAAGCTCTTGAAAAAAGATTACAACGAGAAGTATTACAAAATGGAAAAGTGGAGATTTTAAAAACTTCCAGCTGGTGCGTACCCGTGCAAACAATTGACGTCACCTACCAACCAGTGAAACGCTTGAAAATGGATATTTTAATGAAAATGACACTACTGACTTTCCAACAAGCAGAAATTTCAAATGCTAACGAATTAGGTGAACTACTGTTAGTAGAGGATCTCTTCATTCAAGATCTTCTAAGCAGTTTAACGAAGACAGGGGTGATTGAAAAAGGGGAGAAATACTTTCTTCTTACATCTAAAGGTAAAATCCAACTCGAAAACGGTGTGTTTGAAGAAGAGCAAGAAATAGAAACCCAGCAGTTACTTTATAGCGCTTGCCACGAGGCATTTTTGCCTGTTGAAATTAATCAGATGAATGAGTATGACGAGTTACCAGATTTATTTCGATATGCTTCAGAAGAGCCCGAGGAGTCTTTAAAATTTGTAGAGGAAGAGTTAATAGAAGTTCTACAAAATAGCCGAGAATCAGAAGAAGAAGGTGAAGAACAAACGGTTATTACTGAAGTTTTATCAAAAGAAGCACAGCAAATTAATGATATACCTTGTCTGGAGTTTATCTTATACAATCGAGAGCAAGACCTTCTTTTCGTCCGAATTTGGAATACATTATTATCTCAATGGGATGAAAAGTTGGAGAAGTTGCTGATTGAAAAAGAAGTTGTTAAGTGGAGAGAAGAGTATTTAAAGGTATAACTAAAACATATTATTAAAAAAGGCATTATTATTAGGGGCACTTTGAAGGAGTGGACTTTTAATAATGCTTTTTTATTTTGTGGCAGAAATATTTAATTGTAGTTAAGTAATCGATGATTTTATGAACCTAGTTAAAGATCGATGAAAATGAAATATTCATCTTTTATGTTCTTTAATAGATAATTAAGAAAGGCTATTCAATGAACTGGGGTGATATTAATGAAACAGATACTATTGGCTGCTTGTTTGTCTGTTTTTGTATTAGCGGGGTGTAGTGAGAAAGTAGATAAGGAAATAAGCGAAAACTATATTCAACATTTAGAGCTCTCAAATCGTGAAAAAAGTTTAATTCAAGCCGTCACTGGTGATGGTGATAATCCAACATTTTTACATGAATTTAAAGTTGATGAGAAGTGGAAGTCAGTAAAATTATGGGTAGAGAAATATGAATTTGGTCAACTAAAAGAAAAGGATGCTGTAGCTGTTAGTGTGGGAATTGAAGAAAAAGGGAAGTTTGTCGTAAGCTTCAGGAGACTTCCCGATGGAAAATCTAATGCCATTGTTAGAATCGCTGTACTAGATGATAAAGCGATTTATTCTAGTGAAGGTAATATCGAACTACCAAAAACCGGTTCTTCTGGTTCAGCAAATATTGTTTCAGAAAAAGTAAAGGTAGAGCAAGATATGGTGTTAGCACAAGTGATTTATTCTAAGCAAGATCAAGGTATTTCTATTGGTGATTGGGATTTATATAATAACCCTAGTGGATTAGGAGAAAAAACGGCGAAGTATCCTGCTGTCTATTTTGTACGCTGTTCATTTTCTGAAAAAGATATATAGGAGAGTTTAGTCTGAGGTCAGGGGCCAACAGGATGTTGGTCATGCAACCGTTGCGACAGGACGTCGCGAACTTAGGTTGCCTACCTAAAGTGAGATATCCAGCTTCCGGCGCTAGCGGCTCGGGTCGTTTCAGTCGGGCGCTCAAAGTCAAAGAGCGACTTTGGCTTCCACCTTCCAACGACCTCGCAGCTGAACGAGCGCCTGAAGCATTTAGTGAGATATCCAGCTTCCGGCGCTAGACGCTAGATCGTTTCGGTCTCTCGGCACAAGACAAAAAGCGTCTTGTGTTCGAGCCCTCCAACGCCAGTCGAGTCTAAACGAGCGCCTTGGGCCAACAGGATGTTGGTCATGCAACCGTTGCGACAGGACGTCGCGCCTTTAGGTTGCCTCCCTAAACTAACATATCCAGCTTCACACGCCAGCTGCTCAGGTCACTTCGGTCTCTCGGACAAAAGCTGTGGTGATGCTTTTGATTCGAGCCCTCCAGTGTCAGTCGCAGCTATACGGGCGTGTTCAGCATTAAGAAAGATATCCAGCTTCAGCGGCCAGACTCTCGAGGTCACTTCCACTTTCTCGGTCGAAAACTAAAAGATGTTTTCAATTCGAAAGTTCCAGTGCTTGTCGAGTCTTGACGGGCCGCTTCAGCATTTAGGATATCCAGCTTCCGGCGCTAGCGGCTCGGGTCGTTTCAGTCGGGCGCTCAAAGTCAAAGAGCGACTTTGGCTTCCGCCTTCCAACGCCCTCGCAGCTGAACGAGCGCCTTGGGCCAACAGGATGTTGGTCATGCAACCGTTGCGACAGGACGTCGCGCCTTTAGGTTGCCTCCTTAAGAAAGATATCCAGCTTCCGGCGCTAGACTCTCAGATCGTTTCGGTCTCTCGGCACAAGACAAAAAGCGTCTTGTGTTCGAGCCCTCCAACGCCTGTCGAGTCTGAACGAGCGCCTTCAGCATTTAGTTAGTCATACACATGATAAAGCATTAGTTCATGTATCATTTTCTTAACGGTTTCTTCATTTGGAGGTGTTGGTCCTGTCCAGATGATGGAGCCGTCTTTTTGGTATTCGCCTTCGTATCGTTGGTGTTTGTAGAAGAAGGCGATTTGCCAGCCTGGTAATTTGGTATTTTCGAATAGTGGTTTGAAGCTGAAATGTTGAATCATATGTATACCCCTTTTCATAGTGTTGGTCCCGTTCGCATATAGTGTGAAAAAGCGTATGGGAGATGGCGGTATGTTTGAAGAACAGCTAAAGAAAGCGATTCAAGATGAATATCAGACTTATTTTTGGTACAAATCGATGCTCGAGCTGACAAAGGATCCGACATGGAGATCGTATATCGAGCATGCAATGACAGATGAGAAGAGTCATTATGAAATGTTCCAACAGCTTTATTATATGATGACTGAGGGATATGTACAAAATTTAACGAAAAGGCCACCGTGTAATAACCTTAAAGCTTGTGCTAAAGAAGCAATTGGCGAAGAGCTAGAGGCGACGGATTTATATAAAGAAATGTTCTTAAATACACCACTTCAACAAGGACAATATCCATTTTTTATCGCTATGCAAGATGAGATGGAGCACGCTATTCGCTTTTCAACAATTTACAATGCTCTATAATAGGTTGAAATCCCAAACTTCAATAGCTATTAATTCTCACCTACTGGACTGTCTGTTATAATGTAGGAGAGTTTTTGAAGAAATGGGTGAAGTATATGAGTGTGTTCGTAACAATACTATTCATGGCAGTAATTGGAGCAGTCATTGGTGGTTTTACGAATCATTTAGCGATTAAAATGCTCTTTAGGCCACATAAAGCAATTTATATTGGTTCTTGGCGTGTTCCTTTTACACCAGGCTTAATTCCGAAACGCCGAGATGATTTAGCAAAACAATTAGGGAAAACAGTAGTAAATTATTTACTCACCCCTGAAACATTTCGCAAAAAGTTCTTTTCAAATGATATTCGTTTGAAAATTGAACAATGGTTAAATGAAAAAATAGAAACAACTTTATTTACAGATGATAAAACAATCAATGATTGGCTTAAGCAAGCGGGTGTTGAAAATATCCACTTAGCGATTGAAGATAAAGTTGATGCTTTAATCATTGAGCAAGTAGATAAAGTACAAAATGTGCTATCTACTAAAACGGTACGCGAGCTTTTACCCGAAAGATGGCAAGAGAAGGCGAATACAAAAATTCCGGATATCGCACGTTATATTTTAAATAAAGGCGATGTTTATTTTGAATCAGAAGAAGGCTATCAGACAGTCAAACGATTAATTGACGATTTTCTTGATACAAAGGGAACGCTTGGTGGTATGATTCAAATGTTCTTAGGCGATTCATCATCAATAGTTAACAAAGCTCAAAAGGAAATTAAAAAATTTCTTAATGCAGATGGCACATTTGTGCTCGTTTCGAATATGTTAACGAATGAGTGGGTTAAGTTACAAGATCAAACAATTACTCAGCTCGTTGGTGATTTAGATTTCAATTCTACGACAAATGCGATTCAAAGTTATGTGAAGAGTGAATTACGAATTGAAAATCGTCTAGACCAGCCAATTGTACATTATTGGGCAAATGGAGCTGAATGGATGCAACAAAATGTTGTACCCCAGGTAATTGATAATGCTTTTGTACAAGCAGAAGCAAAATTAGAAGATGTTTTAAAACGATTAAATTTAGAAGAAGTGGTACGGGAACAAGTGGATACATTCCCTGTTGAAGTACTCGAGGATTTAGTATTAGGTATTTCAAAACGAGAATTTAAAATGATTACTGTTTTAGGTTTTGTTCTTGGTGGTATCATTGGGGTTGTTCAAGGTATTATTGTGACATTGATTTAATTAAAATTGAAAGTAGGGTATTAAAATGATTAATATTTATAATGACATTAACAAATTAGAAGCAACATTCCGTCAAACAGCAGAATTTGACGCATTAAAAGCTGCTGTTGCGGAAGTGAAAAATGATTCAGAGGCGTTGGCTTTGTTCCAAAACTTCCGTAAAGTTCAATTAAGTCTACAAGAAAAACAAGCAAAAGGTGAGCAAATCCAAGAAGATGAGTTAACATACGCTGGAAAAACTGCGCAACTTGCTCAACAAAATGGAAAAATAGAAAAAATGCTTCAAGCTGAAATGGCGTTAAGTGGTTTAATTGAAGAAGTAAATCGCATTCTGATTAAACCAGTTCAAGAACTTTACGCAGAAATCTAATCACGAATATAATTTGTGAGATATACACAAATAGATTAAGCCAAGCAAAATAATAAAGGAACTTGAAGAGGAGATACTACAATTTATGTAGTACCTCCTTTTTATTTTTTAGTAAATTTAATTGAACTAACAATTTCAATCTATCACGACGAAATTAGCTTGAATTCATCATAATATGCAAACATTCTTTGTACGCATCCAATTACAATGCATTTACATATTAAATTTTCAGCTCAAAATATAAACTCCCAACAATACAGAAACATTAATAATCAAGGTTTTCCTTTATAGACGAAACAAGGAATATACATAAATAATTTGGTTTTAAATTGATTCATTTACATATGGATAGTGTTCAAAAAATATATATAATTTCAAATATAATAGGTCTAAGTTATCAGGTGAAACTGTATGAATTTATATAGCTTGATTTATTAATCAATTAATAGAATGAGAGTCCTTAAATATTAAGATATTATACATAATTTGTGAATTTATTATCCCTATTGGATGAGTGTTGTAAAATATGTAAATGTTACCAAAGTGGTCTAGAATCTATGCGAAGCATACCATATAATCGAAATTATACTTAATAGATTTTCTATTAGGTAAGGTGCAACCAAAAAGTATAGAGAGGTGTGAGATAGTGAGGAATTACAGTTATAAATTTGTAAAACCGTTAACATCATTAGTGTTAGGGGCAACTTTATTAACAAGCGCCATCATAGCTCCGATAAATACCGTGGAGGCAGCAGGGTCTTCTAGCTATAAAGTTACCAAAGGGAAGCTAGTTTCAAAATCAACTAGTAAAATAGTAAAAGGTACTAAAACTTACAAAGGTAAGGTTTACAAAGATGGAAAGTTACTAACAGGATTAAAATCAGGGATTTATTACAAAAAAGGTTTTAAATCGACTGGGTGGTATAAAGGAAAATGGTACGAAAAAGGTAAAGTATTAACTGGGTTCGGTAAAAATACTAGCAAATTATATATTAATGGAAAGCTCGCAATGGGTAATTGGTATAAAGGTAAATGGTATGAAAATGGTAAAGTTTTAACCGGACTAAGTAAAAATACAGGGAATTTATACGTTAACGGTGTTTTAAACACTGGAAAGTATTTATTCAAAAATAAATTATATGACGGTGCAGTTTTAAACAAAGGTCTAACGCTATATAGAGACAAACTATACAGTGGTGTAGCATTAAATCAAGGTCTAATATTATTTGAAGGTAAACTATATAATGGCACGGCATTAAATCAAGGTTTAACACTATTTGAAAGCAAACTATATAGCGGTACAGCGTTAAATGTAGGCATCGTACAATATGGAGGTAAATGGTACAGCGGCTCTAGCTTAGCGTCGGGCACTATTACAACTCCGGACGGAAAAACAATACAAGTTGAGAATGGTGTTGAAAGTTCACCAGGTAATGGATCATCGTCAGGTAATAATGGCGGAACAAGTGATCATGCCCCAACCGCATCAAATGTCAAGATTGTAGGAGCTGCAAAAGTAGGTGTAACGTTAGAAGTTACTTATACTTATATAGATGTAGAAAAAGATGTAGAAAAGGGTACAACATTCCAGTGGTATGAGGATGGAAAAGCAATTACTGGCGCAACTACATCGACATTTAAACTGACAACAGACCAAGTAGGCAAAGTAATCTCTGTACAAGTGACACCTAAAAATGATAAAGCGATAGGAAATGTCGTAACAGCAACTTTACAAACTGTAGTAGTAACTCCTCAATAAAATTAAACGAAACGTTACTTTATAAGCTAGAGAAATATCTAGTGAAATAAGTGGAAATAATCATTCATGAATAGAATGTTTTATAAGATAAAGAATCTTCATAATGAATGTTTCTAACTGTTATTTTCCAATTGGTAGGTGTAATTCCTACTCTTGCTCAACAGTCTTTTAAAGCAAGTGCCTAATCCTCCTGGACCCAGTGATGCGCTGATCAGCGGAAGGGGTTAAGTCAGGTGAAGTCGTACTCGAAAAACGAGGCGGGGTTCTTTAAAAGACAGCTATGGTTAGGTAGACGAATCCATGTAGGCAGGGTGAGGTAGTGAATGTTGCGAATCGCTAGGAGTTCAACATTCATCCTTATAGATGTAATGGTGTAATGGGGGTTAGTAGAATTGACTGTTAAACTAACCATTCTCACACCTGAATAGTGGAGACCTAAGGCTGTCAAAATAAGGGGTGGATTTAACGGAACGTTTGAAGTTCTTCTTGAAGAGGTGAATCAGCACCAAAGAAGCAAGAAGAACGGCAGCGGGTTCGTAGTAGTGATGATTGCTGGCCGTTTGGATTTGTATGGTAACATACGAAAAGGATAAAACCAGTTGGAGCGAAGGAACCCAGTCAGTAGAGTATTTTCTAAATTGCTTATCTCTCTAGTGAGAATTCATAATATTCAGTTAATATAAGTATTTAGACGAGGTAAGGAAATAAGTAAAAAGATAATCATTCTACTGATAGCACGCCGTATGCGATGAAAGTCGCCTGTACGGTGTAGGCCCGAACCGAAAGCCACGAGATGTGGTATAAGACGGGAATAGCGAAGAAAACTTTACTTTGTCATTAATGCATACGAACGACACACATGCACATTTAGATAATATTGCGAAAAGAACTACTGCCATCAAAAATGTTAGAGCTAAAAAGCCAAATTCATTATTACTGGATGCAGGTGATGTTTTTAGTGGAACGTTATATTTCAATGAATTCCAAGGAAAAGCAGATTTGGAATTCATGAATTTATTAGGCTACGATGCAATGACCTTTGGCAATCATGAGTTCGACTTAGGATCAAGTTCTGAAGGGCATCAAGCTTTAGCTGACTTCATCAAAGGCGCAAAGTTCCCATTTATTAGTGCCAATGTAGACTTTTCTGCAGATAAGCGTTTTACAGGCTTATTTACAGATTTAATTTCGAGTAAACCTGAAAAAGGTAAAATTTATAATGGAATCATTAAAGAAATCAATGGCGAAAAGGTAGGGATCTTTGGTTTAACAACTGAAGAAACGAAGGATATTTCAAGCCCTGGTAGTATAGTTTTTGAAAATTATATTAAAAAGGCTGAAAAAGCAGTTAAAGCGTTTGAAGGACAAGGGGTTAATAAAATTATTGCCCTAACACATATTGGGTATGATGACAATGCCGCAATCGATAATGATTTAACATTAGCCGCAGCTGTTGAAGGTATAGACGTAATTGTTGGTGGGCATAGCCATACACAGCTTGATAAACCAGTTATTATAAATAAAGATAGTAATAACAAAGCAAAAGATCCAACAATCATTGTTCAAGCTTATCAATATAGTGATTTTTTAGGCAACGTAGATGTTGAGTTTGATGTGAAAGGTAAAGTTACTAAGGCAAATGGTGAACTGATTAAACTTAGTGGTCTGGTAGATGATCCAAAAGCAGCTGACATATTAAAAAGATACTCTGATCAGATTAAAGAAGTATCTAGTAAACCAATCGGAGCAAATGCAATAAGTGAATTGATTAATCCTAGAACAACAGATCCAGGAAATGATGGTACAAGTGTACGTAACAGTGAAACAGCACTTGGTAACATCATTACAGATGGTATGTTAGCAAAAGCAAAAACTTACAACGATAAAGTCATTATGGCACTACAAAATGGTGGAGGTATTAGATCAGGCATTAATGCAGGTGAAATCACTGTTGGAGAAGTCATCACAGTACTACCATTTGGCAACACATTAGCAACAATGACTCTTACAGGAGCTGAATTAAAGCAAGCATTTGAAATAAGCTTTAAGGAATTCCCAAAAGAAAACGGAGGCTTCCTTCATGTGTCTGGTGCAAAAGTTGAATTTGATTCATTAGAACCAGCGGGCAAACGGGTTGTATCGATCAAGTACAAAGATACAAATAGAACTTACGTGGATATAAAAGACAAAGAGAATTATACGGTAGCAACTAACGCCTTCACTGCAAAAGGTGGAGATGGTTATGATGTCTTTAAAAAGGCCTATGAAGAAGGTCGTGTAACAGACTTAGGATTGTCAGATTGGGGAAATTTAGCTGATCATTTAAAATCTCTTGGAAAAATCGAACCTACACTAGATGGACGTATTGTAGACGTGCAAAAGGGTGGAAATCTAGATATTGAAATTCCGGGTGCAGAATTCTCTGGTACAACTGAATCTCCAAAAGTTTACAACGGGAATGTGACCGTTGATATAACAGATGTTACTTTTTTGTCCAATGCAGTTATTAAAGGTAACTTAATTGTCAAAGGTACTATATCTAAAGAAATTACTATTTCTAATATAAAAGTTCATGGTAATTTAGATTTAACGGCAGTTGAAGGGGATAGTAATAACAGTTTTGAGAATATCGAAGTAACTGGTGAAACAATCTTTTGATTTTTTAACGGAGCCTTCAGCGAGTGAACGGTTGGCTTCCCCATTTAATATTAACGCTACAAATAAACTCTATAAGTGTAGAAGGAGACTGACTCTATGAGTAAAGGGAACTGGAAAAAGGCATTTAATGTTTTGTTGTCGGCAAGCTTAGTGACAAGTTTCATATTGCCTTCGCTGTCAACACCTACAAAAGCTGCAACGACTGAGACAGATTTAATTATTTCTGAGTATATTGAAGGAAGTAGTTTTAACAAGGCAATTGAAATTTACAATGGCACTGGTGCTTCAGTCAATTTAAATAATTATACGTTAGAACTTCATACGAATGGAGCAGCAACAGCAGCTCAAAAAGTGGCATTGGAAGGAACGTTGGAAAATAACGACACGTATGTTGTATATCATAAAGATGCAAATGCGACCATTAAGAGTAAAGGGAACCTTGAAAACTCTTCTGTCATTAATTTTAATGGTGATGACCCTATTGTTTTAAAAAAATCTAGTGAAGTCGTTGATTCGATCGGACAAGTTGGTCAACAAATTAAATTTGGAGAGAACATGACGCTTGTCCGAAAGAGCTCCGTGACGACTGGTGACAAGATTATCAATGATGTCTTTAATAAAGATGTAGAATGGGTAACTTATCCAAATGATACAACTGATTATTTAGGAGCTCATACAATGGATGATACTCCAGGAGAGCCAGGAGAGCCAGGAAATCCAGAGGACAATACAGTTATTTCAATTGCTGATGCACATGCTAAAGCAGTGGGTGAAACTGTAAAGGTTAAAGGTATAGTTGCTGCAAAGTTAAAGAATACTATTTCAGTTCAAGATGGGACTGGTGGTATTGCAGTTCGCCCGGTAAGTTTAAATGCCGTGGTTGGAGATGAAGTTACATTAACAGGTAAATTAGTAGACTATCGTGGATTGCTTCAATTAGATGGGGCGATCATTGTAGAAAAAAAGGAAAATGTAGGTGAACCTCAGCCAAAAGTAATTACAGGTGCTGATGTTAAGGAAGAAAACGAATCACAACTTGTGACAGTGAAAAACGTTACACTTTCGGCTGTACAAGATGGGGGTAGCTGGGCAAACTTTACTGGGAATGATGGAGCAGAATTCATCATACGGGATGAAACGAATGCTCTAGGTTTAACAGTTAATACGAGATATGAGTCTATTACGGGGATTGTTCAACAATTCGATAATGACTATCAAATCGTCCCGCGTTCTACAACAGACATTGTTTCTGATAGCACAACATTAGCTCCTGCTGTGGCTACTCCAGGGAGTGGGACATATGTTAAAGATACAGCTGTCACGTTATCTACAACTAGTGCAAATGCAGAGATATATTACACGCTAGATGGTACTGAGCCAACTATTGCTAGTACTAAATATGAAAAGCCAATCCAAATTACTAAAACTACAACACTCAAGGCAATAGTTAAAGCTCAAGATGGTAAATTGAGTGAAGTATCAACCTTCAATTATACAATAGCAGATCAATTTGAAATTCATGATATACAAGGAGATAAACATGTTACTCCATTTGATAATCAAACTGTGGAGGGTATCGAGGGTGTTGTAACCTATTCATTTAAGCTAGGCACTGCAAATTATTATACGATCCAAACGCCAGATGATTTGGCAGATAACAATCCAAATACGTCTGAAGCTATTTTGCTTTATAGCGGTAACAAAGCTTGGCCAATCAAAGTGGGCGATTTAGTATCTGTCACTGGTAAAGTAAGTGAATACGCATACGATGGATATAGTGATCGTCAAGATACAGACTTGAAAACAACTCAAATCAATATTCGTGATGATCAAGGTGGAAAGGTTACTGTCATTAAAAGTGGTGTTAAATTGCCAGCACCAATCATTATTGATGAAGAAAAAATGTCATTAGAGAAAATCGATAGTGATCATTTATCCGTTTTTAATCCAACAGTAGATGCAATTGATTTCTGGGAAAGCATTGAAGGTATGCGTGTACAAGTCGGAAACGTGAGAGCTGTAGCGCCACAAGATAACGGAGATTTAGTAACTGTTCTAGAAAGTGCATCAACGAATTCACTTCATGGCGGTGTTTTATTTGAAGAAAATAACCAAAATCCAAATCGTATCCAATTCCGTTTAGAACCAAATGGACCTGCTCGTGATTTTGAAGTAGCAACAGGAGATCGATTTAATGGCCCAATTACAGGGGTAGTAGGTTATTCATATCAAAATTTCAAAATTTATACTTCATTAGATGAGATGAAAGCAGCTCATAAAAAAGGAACTGCAACACCTGAAAAAACAACGATTGTCAAAGCAGATGATAAGTTAACGGTTGCTTCATATAACTTAGAAAACTTCTCTAATAATAAGACATCAACTTCTGATAGCAAAGCTAGTAAATTAGCAAGAGCAATTGGTATTGACATGCAAAGCCCTGATATCGTTGGTGTGACAGAAGTACAAGATAATAATGGTGAAAGTACAGGGGATAGCAAGGCAGACCAAAGTTTTGCAAGATTGATTACAGCTATTAAAGCAGCAAGTGGTGTGGAATACAAATATGTGAACATTGACCCAGTAAACAATCAAGATGGTGGAGCACCGAATGCAAATATTCGTGTGGGCTTCTTATACAATCCAAATCGTGTAACATTAACGGAAGGTATGCAACCAGGTGATGCAACGACTGCAGTGGGCTATGAAAATGGTAAGCTTACGCTGAATCCAGGACGAATTGATCCAACAAATGAGGCATTTAATAGTAGTCGCAAACCATTAGCAGCACAATTTAGTTTCCAAGGTAAGAATGTTGTAGTCATTGCAAATCATTGGAACTCTAAATCAGGTGATACACCATTATTTGGTTCTAAGCAACCACCTGTCTATAAGAGTGAAATACAACGCAAAAAAATTGCGCAAATTGTTTCAAATTTTATAAATGATATTAAGGCAAAAAATCCAAAAGAAAATATTATTTCTCTTGGGGATTTCAATGATTACCAATTTACTGAATCTCTTAAAATTCATGAAGGTAAGCATATGACCAATATGATTAATAAAGTAGAAGAATCCGATCGTTACACATATCTTTATCAAGGGAATTCTCAAGTGCTAGACCATATTCTAGTTTCTAATAACTTAGCGAACAAAACAGCAATTGATATCCTTCACATTAATGCTGATTTTACAGATATGGCTGGTCGGGCAAGTGATCATGACCCTGTCTTGGTACAAGTCGATTTCGATGAAGATACAGAAGTTGAACCATTGAAACCAGAAAAAATGTATGATTTGGTGAATTTTAAAACAACGAAATTAACTATTACGAAACCAAGTATTGCAGTACATTTAGATGGTAAATCTATCATCACAGAAGGTGTCTTATTAAAAAGTAATTATGCAGAACTGTATGGTACTGGATTTGAAACGACAAAAGTCAAGATTAATCCTATCAAAGAAGGCGCGATTATCGACTTAAAAGGTACTAAAATGAAGGAAATCATTATTGACGGATCAAATGTTAAGGAAATAAGAGGTGCTGAAAATATTCAAAGCATTGAGTTTACTAACGGTGCCAACGCAAAACAAATTAAATTTTCGAATACGAAAGGGGAACCCATTGAGGTTCCTTCTTTCCCATCAGAAAATAAAGCACCAGTCGTGTCGAGTGCAATTCCAAACAAAACAATAAAGACTGGGGAAACGGTTTCCATATTACTTACAAACCACTTCTCTGATCCAGATGGCGAAAAATTAACATTTACAGCTACAAAAGGAAATGTTAACCAAGCGACTGCTACCCTAACACTTTCACTTGAAGAAGGAAGCTATATTATCGGTGTTACGGCTTCTGATGGTAAAAAGGAAGTGACGACTAGCTTCTCTGTAACCGTTAAGGCAGCCGACGTTCCAGCTGGCGACTACTATAAAGACGCATTTGGAAAAACAGGTCAAGCTTTAAAAACAGCATTACATGACATTATAGATGATCATAAACAACTATCTTATGACCAAGCATGGGAAGCATTGCGTGAAACAGATGAAGACCCAAATAACTCAAATAATGTGATTTTGTTTTATTCTGGAGAATCACGTTCTAAAACGCGTAACGGAGGAAATGTAGGTGACTGGAACCGAGAACATACTTGGGCAAAATCACATGGAAACTTTGGTACTACCAAAGGTCCAGGTACAGATATCCACCATTTACGTCCTACCGATGTTCAAGTGAACAGTAGCCGCGGCAATTTGGATTTTGATAACGGTGGTAGCCCAGTTGCAGGGTGTAATGGTTGTTTTAAGACTTCTAATTCATTCGAACCACCTAATAACGTAAAAGGTGATGTCGCAAGAATTCTCTTCTATATGGCAACACGTTATGAAAAAGGTGATAAAGTAGATCTTGAGTTGAATGAAAAATTGAATAATGGAACTGCCCCATATCACGGTAAGCTTTCAGTATTATTACAATGGCATTTACAAGATCCAGTCGATGAATTTGAAATAAACAGAAATAATGTCATTCAAGAGTGGCAAGGCAATCGTAATCCATTCATCGATCATCCTGAATGGGTAAATCTCATTTGGGGAACGCAAAGCAACAGCAAAATAAGCGCAGTCAACTTAGTTTCTTAAGTACTACTGCTCAGTCAAATAAGCGGTGTATAGACATTTATGTATCCTTTGTTATAGACATTAATAATACATTAATTCGAGGAAGTTGATTTCTCCATTGTTCAGAAATCATTTTTCTTCAATTTGCATCTTTTAACTCACGCTATTGCTTGCATTAAAAGCATAAATTGCAAGTCAAAGGTTAAGCGAGCGAAGGGTTCTGCGAATGAAGTTTTAGATGTATTATATAAAGGGGAAACAAAACTAATATATATAATTAAAACCTCGCACTGGCAATTGTCAGTGCGAGGTTTCTTGTTACATAGCGGTAAGATTTTCAGTTGCATTATGGATAAGTTCAGAATTCTATTGAATAGAATTTAAGTTTTTATTAATATCACTCACACCAATAAATAGTTCGTTATTGCTGTTTTTTAGCTGATGCATCTGTTCAACGATTTTCTTAAATGACTTCTCTGAAATTAACACTTGAGTGTAAGAATCATTGACAATAAGCTGCAATTCTTGTGATGTCATTGAAATGGTATTCGTTTTTCTATTCGTTTCAGTTAAAATTTGCTCAACCTCTTCTAAAGAAGATTTAGTGCTTTCAGCTAACTTACGCACTTCGATTGCTACTACTGCAAAGCCTTTTCCATGTTCACCACGTGCTGCTTCAATTGAAGCATTAAGAGCTAGCAAGTTTGTTTGATTGGAAATTTCTGCAATCAATTGAGAAATAGTCATCTACATTCTTTGAGATTTCTATCATTTTATTTTGTAGAGTTTCACTATTTCTTTCAGTCGTTTTTAAGCTAAGTTGTTCCTGAGAAGCATCGTCAGCAACTTAATCAGTCAACTCTGTATTATTGCCAGAAAGTTTTTCTGAAAAGTTAAGAACCTTTGTCATTTCAACAATATCCTTTGATGTTTCTGATGTAACTGCACTAAGGGAAACGGAGTTTGAATAGATAACTTCCATGATTTCAGACTTCCGTTTATTTTCTTTAGTGAGCGCTTCTTGATGTTGCTTTTCATACGCTTCTAATACAATTTGCTGTTCAAAATTAATAATTTTACCTATAGTATTAATAATTTTAAGTTGTTCCCCATGATCAAAGTGGGTTTGTTGTACAATTGAGAAAAAGCCATTGAGTAAATCTTGGAAAGCACTCATATACCATTTAGGTTCCAGCCCAACCTTAGCATGGATAAAAGCGATTTTTGTAACGTTTCTTCATAAAACCTTCATCAATGTGTCCATCGAACATTTCTGTAATATGACTTTTTAACGCGGTTCTTAAACTATTTATAGAGCTGTTTTTGTTAATAATTTCTCCTAATGAATTTTCTTTTTCGAGATTTTCATAAAACTTTGCTACAATGGATTCAATGTTTTTGACTAGAATAGGTTTCATGATGCGTAAAGTAGCTAAGTCATTTTTTGTTAGTTGGATCATGTCCATCTGTGTATAAATGGATCGGTTGAGCGAATTAGAAATAACAATGTTTTTAAGTTCTTGAAAAACTAACATTTATAGAGATGGATTTATGTGTTTTGACTTCTTTGAGAGTAGAGGCAATATACTCACTCCTTTAACATTATAGTAAGAATAGTATAAAATTTTACCATTTTATATGAAAGTAAAAACGAAAGAAGTGAATAAATGATATGAAAGTTCTTGGAATTAATGGTGACTTCCCTCAAGATTGGATTAGAGTCTTCAATCATATTACGAATTTGTTTTTTGAGGATTCGAAAGTTTCGAAAACGGGTAAAGACACAGATTTAAATGTGTATTTTGATTGGCGTGTAGATGCTAACTATAAAGTAATAACAACTGCCGAACTACATTCAGAAGGTCAAAAATATACGAGTGAATTTGTACAAGAGTACACTAAGGAAGGCGATGAAAAGGAACAAAATATCCGATTGAAGAGAGCCTTATCTCATGTACTCCTAGATACACTTGAACAACTTACGGGTATCCACCAAAAGTGGGGTATCTTAACGGGGATTCGTCCTACAAAGTTGTATCATAAATTTAGAAAAAGTGGATTAACGGACCTAGAAATTCATAATAAGTTAAAAGAAGAATTTAGATTATCGGATGAAAAAATTACTCTTATGAAAAAAATTGTAGATCGCCAGCTCAGGACTATTCCGGACTTAGATACAATTGGTGAAGAAGTGAGTATTTATATTGGAATTCCATTTTGTCCAACAAAATGTGCCTATTGTACATTCCCAGCATATGCTATTCACCGAAAAAATGGCCGAGTAGAATCATTCTTGGATGGACTACATATTGAAATTCGTGAGATGGGTAAATGGTTGAAGGACCGTGATATGAAAATTACATCGATTTATTGGGGTGGGGGTACACCAACATCTATAGAAGCAGATGAAATGGATGCATTATATCAGACGATGTATGAATCATTCCCACATGCTGAATCGATTCGTGAAGTGACTGTGGAGGCTGGGCGCCCAGATACAATTACTCCATCAAAATTAGAAGTCTTAAAAAAATGGGGTATTGATCGCATTAGTGTTAATCCACAATCCTATACAGATGAAACGTTAAAAGCAATTGGACGTCATCACACAGTCCAAGAGACTATTGATAAGTTCTGGCTTTCTCGTAATATGGGAATGAATAATATTAATATGGATTTAATCATCGGTTTACCAAACGAAGGACTCGAGGAATTTGAGCGCTCATTAGCTGAAACAGAAAAAATGCAACCAGAGTCATTAACGGTTCATACATTATCATTTAAACGTGCTTCAGAAATGACTCATAATAAACAAAAGTATAAAGTCGCGGACCGTGAAACAGCAGAGAAAATGATGCATCGTGCACATGAATGGACTGCTGACAACAACTACGACCCATATTATCTATATCGTCAAAAGAACATTTTAGGGAATCTTGAAAACGTCGGATATTCTAAAAGAGGCGAAGAGAGTATTTATAACATCGTTATTATGGAAGAAGTTCAAACAATTATTGGACTTGGTTGTGGTGCTTCAAGTAAATTTGTAAACGCTGAAACTGGCAAGATTACGCAATTCCATAATCCTAAAGATCCTGCGGCTTATATTATGACTTTTACAGATGCTATTGATAAAAAGATTGAAATTCTTGATGAACTTTATAAAGAAGAACCAGAATTAATATAAAAAATAGGTGAGCATCTCTAATCAAGAGATGTTCACCTATTTTTCTTTATTTTTTAACCAAATGGCGATTTGAAGAATGATTGCATCTTGGAATATCGTAGGATTATAACCGGTCAATTCATGGATTTGATTTAAGCGATAAGTTAGTGTATGTCGATGAATACCGAGTTCTTCTGAACAGTTTGCGAGCTGTTGATTATTTAAAAAATATACAACCAACGTATGTATAAGTTTATTATTTAAATCTTTTAACGTACGGTTTGTAAAGAGCAAAGCTTCCGGGGAATCGCTTTTTTTTAGTAAGGAAAAAACTTCTACTTCTTCAAAAAAGTTAATGGTTTTTGTCTTATCACCATATTCAATTGCGTTTTTCGCCGTTTCATATGAATGAGCTGCTTTTTCTAATGTTTGAACGGGCTGACCGATACCGATTCTGACGGTAAAATATTTTCTCACTTGAGTTAACAGCAGCGTTAGTTTATCTATAATCGCTTTAACATCCATACCTGATACTAAAATAAAATGCTCGTTTAATTGATATCTACCAAAGATGACAGATTCATGAATAAAAAAGTCTTCCATATGTTCGACAAAAGATTGGTAAGCCATTAATGTTGCATCGACATCCAATGTAATCGCATAAAAAGGTGGTGCATGAAAGAAGCCGATTTTAGATAATCGTTCTTTTACTTTTTGCAATGGTTGCTGATTCATCAAATCTTCGAAAATAGTTTCACGCATTTTACGCTTCAATTCGCTTTGCGAGGCTATAAGTGCTTGGTGTACCATCATTTCAGTTGTTAACTGAACGAGCGGTGCCCATTCTGCAATATCATCTGGATTTCCTGTAATGCCAATTACACCTACAAGCTCATTTTGAAAGAAGATGGGCAAGTTAATACCAGGCTTTGCATTTTTGAAAAGATGGTTGTTTTCCTCCGTAATAATGAGCACCTTTTCTGTTTCTACAACAATTCGCGCCCCGCCATGAATACTTTCTACACGTAAGCGATCCCCTGAAGCCAAAATTCTCCCATTTGTATGCACAACGTTTATATTACGGTGTAAACGTAGCATGGTCTGTTCTACTATTTGGTTTGCTAACTGTTTTGATATCATAATTTTTCCTCCGAGATGTATAAAAACTAGTTGTTATAATACATGGAATATATACGTTAAGTATAATGTAAAGTATTGGGTTTATCACTATAATTATAGTAAATATTATAATTATTGGAGGTGTTGAGGTGAGAATCGTAGTCAGTCCTGATTCTTTTAAGGGTTCGCTTACAGCTAGTGAAGCGGCAAATGCAATGGCAGCTGCTATTCATGAAATAAATTCAGACATTGAAACGGTACTACTACCTGTAGCAGATGGAGGCGAAGGAACACTAGAACCAATAGTGGAAGCTACAAATGGTCAAATTATTACTGTAAAAGTACAAAATCCAATAGGTCGACTTGTTGAAGCTGAATACGGCATTTTAGGGGATGGAGAAACTTGTGTTATTGAAATGGCAAAAGCGTCTGGTTTAACGCTCTTGGCGAATGACGAGAGAAATCCACTTATCACTTCCACTTATGGAACTGGGGAGTTAATCCGTCATGCATTAGATGCTGGTTTCCGTAAATTCGTCATTGGCACTGGGGGAAGTGCTACGAACGATGGTGGCACAGGTATGCTAAATGCACTTGGTATGAAGTTTTTAAATACTGACGGACAGGAGTTAAAACTTGGTGCAGGCGCACTAAGTACGCTTTATAAAATTGACGATTCGTCTTTCGATGAACGTATTAAAGTATCTGAGTTTGTTATCGCATGTGATGTTAATAATCCATTCGTTGGGGCTAATGGAGCGACGGAGGTTTTTGGTTTGCAAAAAGGGGTAATGCCAGAAATGGTGCAACAAATTGACTATAATTTAACAATTTTAGCAGATAAGATCGAAGCTATGACAGGTGTTGCATTACATAATGAACCAGGCGCGGGCGCTGCTGGTGGTATAGGTGGAGCATTTTTAGCGTTTTTCCCTGTACAATTAAAACCAGGGATTGAGGTCGTTATGACAGCAATTAATTTTCATAGTCAAATACAAGTTTAACTGGGGAGGGAAAATCGGATTCTCAAACACTTTCGGGAAAAGCGCCAATTGGTATCGCAAATGTAGCAAAAAAAATGCAAGCATGCAGCTGAAAATGGTGTATGGTCTTTTGATGAATTTCATGGTGAACTTGGTAAACTCGTTACACATGATAAAAAAGGCAGAGAGAATAATTATGAGATAACAATTTCCAAATCAGTTGGCGCTGCTTACTACGATCTACGATTTGGCCGTTGCAAAAGGTGTATATAAAAAGGCCAAAAAACAAAAAATCGGTGTGGAAATAGATGTGTAGCTGTGAAATAAAATAAAAATTTATAAAAGCTCTTAAGCAAACGGCAAATATAATGCTTAAGGGCTTTTTCTATTTTTATGAAGAAGTTTAATTAATCCAGTGCTAAGGGAATATACTATCAAATTTATTTTTTGAGAATATTAGGATGTAAAAGGTTAATCATGAATAGCTTTACCAGTGAATATGTTAATAAAAGAGAATTATCACTAAAGGTGGTGTAGCTATGAATGAGGAAGAAGTAAAGAACCTACTATTAGAGTTGCAAAATGGTCAGAGGAATTGGACAGAGATAGCTGAGCATCGTTTTGTGTTTTCAATGATGGAGCATATTGGGTCAACTGATGCTGATTTTCGAGATGAATTGATTTATCAAGCATTTTGGAAACTAATTGATAACAGACATCTATCTGATGAGCTAATGATAGATATGTTAAATACTGCGCTTAGCGACATTTATTTATTTGATGAAATTGGTGGAAATGGCGTGGACAGTGTTTTTAAACGTTCTAACACAGCATTATTAATAGCTCTACTATTAAATCAAGACTTACAGCATCCATTTTTGACTGAAGAAATGATTGGAAAGGTTAAGGACAAGTTAGTTACATATTTAGATTTAGAGGAAGATATAAGGGGCTATGTTACAAACAAAGGGTGGGCTCATAGTGTTGTAAATACTGCGTATGCCATTGATGAACTAGTAAAGAATCCATATTTAAAAGTAGCCGATTATGACGAAATTTTTCAATCATTAGTGAATAAAATTTTTACATCGAAAGCAGTTTATATTTCCGATGAGGATGAGCGAGTAATCATACCGATATTTACGATGCTTGAAAATGGATTATCTATTGATATAGCAAAAGGACTTTTTGAGAGGATTCCGCCTTTTTTGGCCAAGCAAAAAGAAAAGGCGTCTACTAAAAAATTTGTTATTCTACAAGCGAACTGTAAGAAATTTTTAAAAAGCTTCTACTATATAGCGTCTACGGATAAAAAGTATGCTTTTATTGAGAGAAAGATTGTACGCTGTTTGAAAGAAATTAGTTAAATAATTTTCCTTAGAGTAGTTTGAATGGTTTTTCAAGTAAAATAAAAACCAAACTACATAAATAGATTGAACAGGAAACTAATATATTGCATTAGAATTTTTTAGATTTAAGATAAAATGCCTACCTTTAATATGGTACAATATTGAGAACTATAGGTTCGGAAGGTAGGGAAATATGTATTTCAAAGGTTTACTAGCAGGCGGAATAATCTCTAGTGCATTAGTGATTTCAGGCTGCTCATCTGAAGAGAAAGCAGAAAATATGCAATATAAAAAAAGTGACTTTACAGTAGAGAAAGACTTAATGAATATCGAAATAAAAGTCCCAGCCTCATTTTATGAAGGTGAAGATATAGATGCAATTATCAAGGATGCAAAGGAAAAAAATAAATATATAAAAGTTGAAAAAAATAATGATGGTTCTGCAACCTACATTATGTCACGCGAGAAACACAATACTCTTATGAAGGAAATGAAGGAGAGTACAGCTTCTAATGTAAAAGAAATTGAAGATGATTCAGAAATACCTTCAGTTCTTAAAATCAACTTTAATAGTAATTTCTCTGAGTATACAGTAACAGTCGATAAAAAAGAGTTTGAAAATAGCTTTGATGGTTTTGCGGTATTCTCTCTAGGTATTGCAGGTATGTTTTATCAAGTCTTTGACGGAACTGCAGAGGAAGATTTGAAGGTTACTGTCAAAATGAAAGATGCTAAAAACGGTAAAATATTCAATGAAATAATTTATCCAGATGTATTGGATGAAATCGGTGAAGATAATTGAAACGCTTTACATTAGGTCATTAGCTAAGAATCTCAAGCTAATGATCTTTTTGTTTTATTACGATAAAATTGTTGATTTAATTTGATGGATTTTAATAATTAATAACTAGAAATATGCTAGGATAATGATAATACATAAACTTTTCTTTTGATGAAGGAGACGATTATTTTGACAATTCGAACGGTAATTTTTGACTTAGATGATACTTTGCTTTGGGATAAAAAAAGTATTGCAGCTGCATTTGAGCTGACTTGTAAAAAGGCAGCAGAGCAGGTGACAGTAGATCCTTTTGAACTTGAAGAAACAGTGAGAGAAGCAGCATGTAATTTCTATGCGTCTTACCCTACATATGAATATACACAAATGATCGGCATTAACCCATTTGAAGGTCTTTGGGGAACATTTGATGATCCAACAGAGGAGTTTCAACAATTAAAACAAGTTGTTCCGGCTTATCGTAAAGATTCTTGGACAGTAGGTTTAGCAAAATTAGGAATAGATAATGCTAAGCTAGGTGCAGAACTAGGAGAATATTTTATCGAGGCGCGTAAGCAAAGTCCTTTTGTTTATGAAGAAACATTTGAAGTACTGGATGCATTAAAAGGGAACTTTAAATTGATTCTATTAACAAATGGTTCACCAAGTCTACAACAAACAAAATTGGAGATTACGCCAGAAATCGCTCCTTACTTCGAACATATCGTCATTTCAGGTGATCTTGGTCGTGGTAAACCGGATGTCTCTATTTTCGAACATGTCTTAAAAATCGCTAACATTCAAGCGGATGAAGCTATTATGGTCGGGGATAATTTGATGACTGATATATTAGGGTCATCACGTGTTAACATGCGCTCTGCTTGGATTAATCGTGAAAAAAAAGCACCTGTTGAAGGCGTTTCACCAACTTATGAAATTGAATCATTACGTGAATTATTACCACTTCTTAAAACAATTTAATTCTTTAAAAAGCTATCTAAAGAATAGATGGCTTTTTTGTTTTTATAAAGTAGTGCTTTAGTATATGAGAGAAGAATAATACAACTAAAAAAGAAATTTAAAGAATTGAAACTAAAAACTACTCCAGATTAATAAATCGAAGAGTAGTTTAGTGTGATAGGTATTAAGTTAATTGTTGAACGAGCGCCTTGGGCCAACAGGATGTTGGTCATGCAACCGTTGCGACAGGACGTCGCGAACTTAGGTTGCCTACCTAAAGTGAGATATCCAGCTTCAGGCGCTAGACTCTCAGATCGTTTCGGTCTCTCGGCACAAGACAAAAAGCGTCTTGTGTTCGAGCCCTCCAACGCCAGTTGAGTCTAAACGAGCGCCTTCAGCATTAATTATAAATCAATAGTTTTCGCGTCAAAGATGTTGTCTTGTGCTTTTAGGAAATCGACGTTTTCGATGTGGTTATCTACTGATAACATCATGATGGCATCTCCACCTTGGTTTGAACGACCAACTTGCATTGTTGCGATGTTAATATCTTTTTCTGCTAATAGAGTACCGACACGACCAATTGCACCTGGTTTATCAGTATGTTTGATAAATAATAAGTGGCCTTCTGGTACAACATCGATTACGTAATCATCTACTTTTACGATACGAGCACCTAGACCGTTTAATAGAGTACCTGTTACTTTATGAGTTCCAGTAGCAGTAACTAATTCAACGGTGATTGAGTTTAAGAAACCTTTTGCTGTAGTAGTTTTATGTTCGTTAATTTTAATTGTGTTACGTTCAGCTAAGTAACGTGCATTTACGTTGTTTACGTGGTTACCTAAATTACGTTTTAATAATCCTTTAACAGTGTTATTTGTTAATGGACGAACGTCGAAGTTAGCTAGTTCTCCAGCGAAGTAAAGGTTGATTTCTTCAACTGCTGCATCAGATAAACGAGAAACGAAAGCACCTAATTTTTCGCCAAGATCGAAGAATGGCTCGATTTTCGCAATAATGTCTTTCGGAATAGAAGGCATGTTTACTGGGTTACGAACAGTACCAATATTGAAATAGCTAAGGATGTCATGACTTACGTCAACAGCAACTGATTCTTGTGCTTCGATAGTAGAAGCGCCTAAGTGTGGTGTTGCAATGACTTGCGGTAATTCTAACAGACGGTTTCCTACAAAAGGTTCTTCCTCCATTACGTCAAGAGCAGCACCAGCTACTTTACCTGCAACGATTGCATCATAAAGTGCTTGTTCATCAATGATTCCACCACGAGCACAGTTGATGATACGAACGCCGTCTTTCATTAATGCGAAAATTTCTTTGTTGATCATATGTTTTGTTTCTTTTAATAGAGGTGTATGAACTGTGATAAAGTCAGCTACTTTAACTACATCTTCAACTGAACCGAAGTCTACGCCTAGTTTTTCAGCTTTTTCAGCAGTTAGGAACGGATCATATGCAATAACATCCATGCGGTTACCTTTTGCACGATGTGCCACTTCTTGACCAATACGTCCAAAACCGATAACACCTAATGTTTTATTTTTTAATTCGACACCTACGAATTTTTTACGATCCCAACGGCCTTCTTGTAATGACATATGTGCGTGTGGAATATGGCGAGCAAGGGCCATAATCATTGCAGTTGTATGTTCAGCAGCAGAGTTTGTATTACCATCTGGTGCATTTACTACGATAATTCCTTTTTCAGTAGCAGCTTCAAGGTCGATGTTATCAACACCAACACCAGCACGACCAATTAATTTTAAATTATTTGCAGCTTCAATAATGTCACGGGTAACCTTAGTTTGGCTACGAACTAATAAGACATCGAAGTCTTTGATTTTAGCTTTTAATTCATCTGGAGATAAGCCCGTATCAATAACAATATTTAAATCTAAATTTTTTTCTTGGCGAAGAGGGTAGATACCATCTTCGCTTAGTGGATCACTGATTAAAATGTTAATAGCCATGATTAGTTGTTCGCTCCTTCAAGATAAACTTTTTGTGCTGCAGCTATACCTTTACCAAGCTCAATTTCCTTACCAATTTTAATAAGCGCAATTTCGATTGCTGCTAATGTTTGTAATACGTCAGTTGGTGCGCAGTAGCCCATATGACCAACACGGAAGATCTGACCTTTTAAGTGTTGTTGACCACCTGCAACAGAAAGATTGAAATCAGTTTTTAGTACTTTACGGAATGCTTCAGCATCAAAATCAGCTGGTTTAACAGCTGTTACTGTTGGAGAACCATCAGCATCTGTTGTAAATAATGGAATATCTAGTGCTTTAAATGCTGCTCGTGTCATATCACGCATTAAAGCGTGGCGTTTGTATACTTCTTCAAACCCTTCAGTTTCAAGGTTTTTTAGTACTTGTTCAAGACCAAATAGTAAAGATAGTGCAGGTGTAAATGGTGTTGTATCTTTTTCTAAGTTGTCACGGTATTTTGTTAAGTCTAAGTAGAAGCCCTTTTTGGGATTAGCTTCGATGACTTTCCAAGCGCGATCGCTTACACCGATAAAGTTTAAGCCTGCAGGAAGCATGAATGCTTTTTGAGAACCAGTTACAAGAACATCGATGCCCCACTCGTCCATTTTTGTTTCAATACCGCCCATGCAAGATACACCATCAACGATTACTAGTGCTTCAGATACTTCATGAACTGCTTTTGCTAGTTCACCGACGGGGTTAATAACTCCAGTTGAAGTTTCGCAATAAGTAGAGAATACAGCTGTAATATCTTGATGTTCTTTTAAGTAATCTTTTACCTCTATTGGATTTAACGATGTACCCCATTTAACGTCAAATTCTTCAACATCAATTTGATACGCTTGGCAAATTTTCGTGAAACGTTGACCGAATACACCAGTTGCTACAACTAACACTTTATCGCCAGGTTTTACAACATTAACAATAGCAGCCTCTAAACCTGATGTACCGCTACCTGTAATCATAAGAACATCTTGTTCTGTACCGAATACTTTTTTCAAGCCAGGTTTAATGTTTTGGATCATTTTAGAAGTTTCTGAACCTCGATGACCAATCATTGGCTTTGCCATAGCGCGCTCTACACTTGGTGGAATTGGAGTTGGACCTGGAATTCTTAATAATTGATAATCTTGTAACATGTTAAATCTCCTCTCTTATTTGAAAAACAATTAAAGTATTTGAAAATATAAAAAGCCTTCCGTCCCTTACATAAGATTATGTAAGGGGCGAAAGGCTAAATTAACAGTCGCGGTACCACCCTTGAATTACTATCCGTATATATTGGACAGTCTTTGCTATATGCGTAACGTGCATGATCCGTATAGGCATACTTTGGAATGTTCAACCTATCTACTCGGGAGTGGAACTTGCCGCTGAAACCGCTAATTTTCACCAACCATTAGCTCTCTAAAGATTTCAAATTCGGGAAGCATGTCTCCGTCATCATATTTTTGCTGTGTTTTAAATTTAAATCAATATTAATGCTATATTCGGGTAATGTCAACAATGTTTTGAAAAAATTATATAAATGAGGTTTAAATGAGGCTTAAATTGATGTAAAACCGAACAAATAAATTAAAAAACATTATCGTAGTTCGTGTTAATGGAGAGGACAGTTTTTTAGGGGAATATTAAAATTATGTAATTATGCTTTTGGTTTTGTATCTATGTTTGTATATAAAATGCACTTGTAAAGCACTTTTCAGTATTAATGTGGTAAAGTGAAGCGTTTTCATAAAATAACAATTTTTATAAACTGGTTGTGTGAAAATAGTTGAAACTACCACAAGTTTTTTTCTGGAAAATGCTTAAACGTTCGTAATTAACATTATGGTATCTATTTCTGTAAAGACGATTTAGTACTTCTGGATTGTGAATTAAACTCTTTTTTATTTCATTGATTTGTAATTTTTCATTATGTTGATAATATAATTCCTTATTCAAACAATACGTAAACTGAAGAAATATATTAAAGTGAATGAAAGAATGAATATTTAAGTTGGTGCGTATAAAGGAGGAAGACGATGAAGTACGATGTAATAGTCGTAGGGGCAGGGTTAGAAGGAACATTTTTAGGAGGGTGTTTATTTAGCGGTAGGCAGGGAGTGGTGTTTAAAAAGATATAAAGAATAATAATTTTTCAAAAAATAAAGGGGTTCTGGAGAAAGTAGAGAATATTATTATATGAATGACTGTTCATTTTTAAAAAAAGGGGTGTTTTTTATGACATTTGAAACATTAAAATTAGAAAAAAGTGGTAGACTGGCGACGTTAACTTTAAACAGACCAGCTGCGATGAACTCGATGAATGAAGTAATGATGAGAGAATTAGCCGAATGCTTTGAAGCATTAAATGATGATGGGGATATACAAGTACTCATTATTAAAGGGGAAGGGAAAGTATTTTCAGCTGGTGGAGATATTAAAGCAATGCTTCATGAAGAAAGCCCAATGGATATTGACGAAGTTATGATTGATATTACTCGCTTCGTGAAAGCAATGTATATGTTACCGATGATAACAATTGCAGCAGTTCATGGAGCATCTGCAGGATTAGGCTTTAGTTTAACGCTAGCTAGTGACATTATTATTGCAGAAGAAAATAGTAAACTTGCAATGAATTTCATTGGAATTGGTCTAATACCAGATGGAGCAGGGCATTTCTTTATGAAGGAGCGTTTAGGTACGCCGCTTGCAAAACAGATGATTTGGTCAGGTGACGTATTAACTGGTTCTGAAGCAAAAAAACTAGGCTTGGCAGACGAAGTAGTACCTGAAGGGAAAGCTTCTGAACAGGCAGATTTATTAGCAAGAAAATTATTACAATCACCAGTTGCAGCAATGATTGCATCAAAGGAGATATTGCATACGCAAAAATATGCAGAGCTATCGAATGTTCTCAAAATGGAAGCAGTTGCGCAATCTAAAATGCGTAAAACAGTAGATCATTTAGAAGGTATTCAAGCATTTATACAGAAGCGTACACCCGTTTTCAACGGACAGTAAAAAAATGCCTTTCACAATGTAACTTTGTGAAAGGCATTTTCATTATGAATGGAACAAAATCAATTTGCCAGCAGAATTTACTAAGCGATGTGTTTGGTCTGCCAACCCTTTTTCTTCAATTTGTTGTTGCCCTTGATTTTTTGCAGTTTCATCGTCTGCAAATTCCCATGCTTCGTCAAAAAGTGTTTTCCCTGATTTTTCGAATGCCGTAAATCGGTATGCTTTCATAGTCATCACCCTTTTTTATGAATGTGTATTCATTATACTAGAAAAGTCAGAAAAAACATACAACTCATCAAGTGGATTATTATAGTAGTCTATTAGTTAAGCTAGATTATGCTATAAACTACCAGAATTTTATGATAAAATAAGAACAAATATTCGTGTTTATTATAGGAGGGAATCATGTCAACCATTCGATTTTTTCATACTGCTGACTTACATTTAGATAGCCCATTTAAAGGGATGTCTGCACTCCCAAAGGAGCGTTTACAGGAGCTTCGTAATAGCACATTTGCTGCGTTTGATCGCTTCATCCAATATGCAGTAAAAGAACGTCCAGATTTTATTGTAATTGTGGGTGATATATATGATGGAGAGGATCGTAGTTTACGTGCACAAGCTCATTTCCAAAATGGGATGGAACAATTATATGCCAAGGGTATTCCAGTCATCTTAAGTTATGGAAATCATGATCATTTAAATGGAAAATGGACACGTTTTGACTTGCCTCCTAATGTCCATGTACTACCAAAGGAAACGAAGCAAGTGACATTGCAAATCCGTGAGACTACTGTTCATATATATGGTTTTAGTTATCCTAATCGGCATGTGACAGAGCCCATGATTAATACATATCCAGTTGCTACAAATAATAAGGATACACTTCACATTGGTATGCTTCATGGTAGTTTAATGGGTAATACAACGCATGATGTCTATGCACCATTTACAAAAGAAGCCTTACTTTCAAAACAATATAATTATTGGGCGCTTGGTCATATCCACTTACGTCAAATAGTAAATGATTACCCACCTATTGTTTATTCAGGTAATATTCAAAGTCGCCATCGCAAAGAGCGTGGGATAAAAGGGTTTTATGATGTAGAGATGGACCAGCATTGCGCTAACCTAGACTTTGTACCGACATCAGTGATTGTTTATGAGCAGCTTGAAGTTAATTGCGATGGCCTTATTCATGCCAATGAAATTTTACAAGCATGCGAAAGTACGTTACAACAATTTCGAGATATATCTGGTGCAGGCGTTGTTGAACTAAAACTTGAGCACATAGAACCTAGCGCTAAAATGTTATTCGAAGATACTACTATAGAAGAATGGCTTGAATTGATACGCGAGAGAGAAGAGTTGAAATCCCCCGCTATCTGGGTGCAGTCTGTTCACATCAATTGGCAAGATTTTACGGAGTATGATCCTACTGTAGCAACAGAAGCAGTACTTTATGTTATTGACAGTTGGGACGATATGCAGTGGAAAGAAAATCTAAAAGATCTTTACCAGCATCCTAGGGGAGGACGTTATTTAGAGCCGCTATCTGAATTAGATTTAGAGCAAATTTCAGCACAAACAAAGAACTTATTTAAAAACCTAGTTTCAAGAAAACTTTAACTTCTTTCAGCAGAAGTCTCCCACCTCTATAGGTGGTGAGATGAATGCGGATTTAAGCTACTTTTCAGCGGGTGTCCAAACACCCGCTGAAAGAAGTTAAAGCCTCCGGCGGATGTCACGGAATCGGAAAGGAGTTTTTGTGCAAGCACAAAGCCGATTCCGGACACAATTATGCCGAGGCATAATTGATCTTTGAAGTAAAAGAAGGGAGTGAACAATATGTATATCCACAAACTGGTTATTTTCGGATTCGGGCAACATGAGAATGTCACGGTTAATTTGAAAAATGGCATCAATGTATTCTATGGGCTTAATGAAGCAGGGAAAACGACGATTCAGCAATTTATACTTCATATACTATTTGGTTTTCCTCAGAAGAATGCGCAACAGCTACGCTACGAACCGAAAGCAGGCAGTAAATATGGGGGCCAAGTGCATATAATAGACGATGAATTTGGGAACTGTGTTATTGAACGAGTGAAGGGGAAAGCAATAGGCGATGTTACGGTTTATTTTGAAGATGGTACAAGAGGGCATGAAGAGGAGTTAGCGAAAATAGTTCACGGCTATAATCGTGAAAGTTTTGAAGCCATTTTTTCTTTTTCTGTTCACCAATTACAACAGCTAGAGAATATATCTGAAGACGAACTGAGTAAAGTGTTATTAGCTTCAGGTACAACAGGTGTTGACCAGCTAACTAAATTGGAAAAGGAACTTGAAAAGAAAATTGGAGAGCTCTTTAAGAAATTAGGTAAAAACCCAACAATAAATAGACAAATTGAAGAACTTCGTGAAAGTGATCAAATTCTAAAAGAAGAGCGTAAAAAACTTGAGGAATATGAGCCTACTATTTTGAGGTTACAGCAAATTACAGCAGAATTAGATGATATTAAATCAGCTGAATCTATGCAATTGCAAGAGCAACAGAGGTTACATATTTTCCGTCAACTCTATCCTCTATTACAAAAGAAAGAACAGATAGAGCAAGGGCTCAAATCTATTTTACAGAGAGGATTTCCGACAAACGGAGTGCATCGTTATGAACTGTACAAAGACAAAAAACTTGAAGTACAAGCTATATTAAACCAAGTTCATCAAGAAAAAGAAGTACTCCAAAAACAGCTCCAAGCAGATTTTAATGATGAACGATACCAACGACTAAAGAACCTCAATGACCAAGATAGTGAATGGCGCGAGTGGCTCTCTAAAGTGAAAAGTATTGAAAATGATATTGAAATACTGCAACAAGAAAAAATGGCCCAATACCGTTTATTGGGCATTACGGATTATGAACAACAACAAGCTTTAGAGCAAACAGAAGTTTCTCTTGAACAGGAAGATTATTTTCGTCAATTAGTAAAGCAAATGGAAGAAAATGAAGAGCAATACCGATTTAGTCAGCGTACTGTGGACCAACTTCAACAGGAGTTAGTTGCAGTTGAACAAAAACTAGACAATCTCTTTGAACAGCAACCATCTGACTACGAGATAGAACGGGCAGCCAATTGGTCAGCAAAAATACAAAGAGCAGCTGAAGCGAAGGCAACCTTAAATCAAGGTCTAAAACCAGCTAAAAGCGCAAAGTCAGTAAAACTTTTCAGTATAGCGATTGTAGTATTAGCTATTCTAATTGGCATTAGTCAATCTAATTGGCTTGTGATTGCAATAGGCATTATTATAGCTGTTGCACTATGGTTTATTTTAGATAATAGTACAGTGCCAAAGGAAGAAAATCTAGTAGATAAAGAAGCTCATATACGTGAGATTCATGATTTTGAATCCCAGCAATCTGATATGGAACAACTTCTAACGAAAATTCGGCAATTTGAAGATCGTATTACTCTGTTACAAGAACAGTATGATGATAAACAAGGGCAATTGAAAGAAGCAAAGAAGGCCGTGTCTAAATTTAATATATTTATTGAACAAAGTGAAGAGCAACTTCAATTATTTTTAAAACGGTTTCAAATAAGCGGATCATTACAGCCGGAACTTTTAACAGAGTTATTCAGACAAGTACGTGAGCTTCAGCAAAAAAGTACAAGTATAATGATGAAAGAATATCAATTAGAAAGTCTTTCTGCTCAACTAGATGGGCGTACAAAAGATGCCACAGAAGCTTGTGAAATGATTTGTACGAAAGAAAACTTATCTTCTACCATTCAAGCTGTCTTTTTCAAAATGACTGAGCAACAACAGTTTGTTGTAACTGCTAAAGAAAAACTACAACAACTAGAAAGTATTATTGAGGAGAAGACAAATTTGCATAAATCTTATACAGCTGAAATTTTAAGTTTATTTGAAGAAGCAGATGTTGAAACAGCAGAGGGTTTCTATAAGGCTGCAGAACAATTTCAGCTTTATAAGGACAATTGCCTTTCATTAAAACAAGTAGAAGAACAATTGGCAATGTTTGATGAATCCGCTGTTAACATTCAATTAAATGATACAGAATCCCAAAATCTACTTGAGCACATATCAGCTACACTGCTATCTTTAAAAGAAAAGAAAGATAATTTACTCGGTGAACAAGCTGATTTACAAGCCAAAACAACAGGATTATTAAAAGACGAGAAATATGGTATTCAGATTCAAAGGTTTGAAGAGCAAAAAGCAGCTCTAGCGGAGCAAGCGCGTGAATGGGCTATAAATCAAGCAATCTCAACTGCAATACAAGAAACAATGCGAAACTTAAAAGAAAAAAGACTGCCAGCAGTTTTGAGAGATGCAGAACGATATTTTAAACAATTAACAGGTGGTCGATATGAGGCTTTAGAGATTAACTCAGAAAGTATTTTCGAAGCAGTGGCTGAAGATGGTATGCGCTATACAATAGCTGAATTGAGCCAAGGCACAAAGGAGCAAGCCTATGTAGCATTACGATTTGCATTGGCGGATTCATTACAACAATCTGCACCATTTCCGATTATTATGGATGATCCTTTTGTCCATTTTGATCGTTTGCGCATTGGGAACATGGTACAATTAGTTGATAGTATTCAAACGAAACACCAGGTACTCTATTTTACATGCCATGAAAATATGATAGATCAATGGTCAAAATCATTCGTCATTCATGTTTCAAATTTAAAAAGTGAAAGGAGATTGACTTCCATATGAATGGTATAGCATCACTTCAAGTCGGAGAGCCAGTCGATCATTATTTATTAATTAAGCAAGCTACAAAAGGCGTTACAACAGTGGGGAAGCCATTTATGACGCTTATTTTACAAGACAAGAGCGGTAGTATTGAAGCGAAATTATGGGATACAGGCGAAGAGCATGAAAAACTATATCAATCTGAGGGCATTGTACGTGTTGGTGGAGAAATCCATGATTACCGTGGTAAAGCTCAACTACGTATAAAAGCAATCCGTCCAGTAGCAAATGATGAGGGAGTTTCTGTAGTGGATTTAGTACCTTCTGCTGAAACACCGAAAGAGGAATTGTTTGAACAATTGATGCAGTTCTTCTTCGAAATAAAAAATCCACAAATATCACGCATTACTAGACATATATTAAAGGAAAACCAAGATGCGGTTATGACATTCCCAGCAGCGACAAAAAATCACCATGATTATGCATCTGGTTTAATAGACCACGTCGTATCGATGTTAAAATTAGGTCGAGCAATAGCTGATTTATATCCGACTCTAAATAAGGATTTACTATATGCAGGCATCATTTTACATGATATCGGCAAAGTAGTTGAGTTATCAGGACCAGTTGCAACATCATATACTGTAACAGGTAATATGCTAGGGCACATCTCGATTATGGTGACAGAAATTGCGAAAGCTGCAGATACACTTCAAATCGAGGGTGAAGAAGTCATGTTATTGCAACATATGGTGTTATCTCATCACGGTAAAGAAGAATGGGGAAGCCCTAAAAAGCCAATGTTGCAAGAAGCTGAAATGCTTCACTACATCGATAATATTGATGCCAAAATGAATATGCTAAAACGTGCTCTAGGTAAAACTGTTCCAGGAGAATTTACAGAAAGACTATTCCCATTAGATAATCGTTCATTCTATAAACCAACAATTGACTAATAAAATAAAAAAGGACCTTCCAGCGATGCTGAGAGGTCCTTTTTACGTACTAAAAGAGTATTACTGTTAACAGTTACGGAACAGTCCATGGAATGGTTTATGACACGGCATATTCGTAGGGCAGTGAACTGGTTTACCTGGATCAACTACTACGTTTTCAGTAGCTTGTGTGTAGTAATGACGAGGTACATTAACAATGTGTTTTCTGTTTACAGTAACTATAGGATGAATAACGGGAACTTCTCTTTCTACATAGCAATCATTGAACTGATATTGTGTAGGGCATACGACTGGGTGTTGACCGTGATGGCAATGACCGTGGCCGTGACGGTGGCCGTGGCCATGACCGAAACCATGGCAGTGGTGATGGTTGTGACATTTCAAAGGAATCACCTCCGTTCTAACTTGTTAATTCTATAACATGCTACAAATCAAAATGTTAAGAGGACAGAGGCCCGTATAAAGAAAAAATACCTGACCCATCGTAATGGACCAAGTACTTTTATGAGGCTAATTATTTTCCAGCCTTATCTTCATTTAAAAATTGGCTTAGTGCGTCTTTTAGATCTTTGTCTTTAATCTTCACGTCAGCTTCTTTGATTAACTTAGTAGCTGTTTCAAGGAATTTTTTTTGGGCTGTATCACCAGCAGCAATTTTTTGTTTAATTTCATTTTTGCTAGCTTCTAATGAAGGAAGGTCTTTAACATCACGCTTGTCCTCTAATTTAATGATGTGATAGCCGTGAGTAGATTTAACTGGCCCGCTAATTTCACCTTTTTTAAGAGCATATGAAGCGTCTGTAAATTCAGCAACCATTTTATCTGGGCCGAACCAACCTAGTTTACCACCAGCTTCTTTAGAACCTGGATCTGTAGAATACTTTTTAGCAAGTTTAGTGAAATCTCCACCTTTATCAAGTTTAGATTTTACTTCTTTCGCTGTTGCTTCATCAGCAACTAAGATATGGCTTGCTTTCACTTCTGTTTTCATACGTTCGTAGAAAGCTTCGATATCTTTTTCAGAAATATCCATAGCTTTTTCTTGTAATAAAAGAATACGGATGTAATTTTCTTTAAAATCTTTTTCAGTTAAGTTTTGAGTAGCAAGAGTTTGTTCGTAGGTATCACCCATTGCTTCTTTTTGTTTTTTGAACTCTGCGTCTACTTCTTTATCAGTTATTTTGTATTTATCTTCTAAAACACGTTTGATAACTAATGTTTGAAGCGTTTGTGTACCAGCCGAGTTTTTCATTTCTTGGTACAGTTGTTCTTTTGTGATGTTTCCAGCTTTTGATTCTGCTACTATTTCGTTACTTGAATTATTTCCACATGCAGCAAGAGCAAGAACAGATGCTGCTAGTGTAAGTGATAATACGGTTTTCTTCATCTTTAAAATCTCTCCCAACTTTAGTCACTTATAACCAATGTATTTGTAACTATAACACAAAACGATAAAAAAAGAAAAAGGTTCCATATATTCATTAGCCTAAAACAGAAAAACACCCATGCATAATATAGCAATTAGAAGGGGGTGCAGGTTATGAGTAATGGTGGCGGA
Source organism: Viridibacillus sp. NPDC096237 (assembly GCF_050278625.1). NCBI lineage: Bacteria > Bacillati > Bacillota > Bacilli > Caryophanales > Caryophanaceae > Viridibacillus > Viridibacillus sp. NPDC096237. The sequence continues at coordinate 98,905 of NZ_JBNNTI010000006.1, forward strand.
TACTCTAACGGTTCAGGCTTTGCTTTAATTGTCGTGCTCTTTATTTTGTTAATTATTGTAGGTACGGCATTTATTTGCTAAGTTTTAGGGAATAAGAAAGTCCATTTGCAGTAATGCGAATGGACTTTCTTATTTATAAATTTCATTTCACTAATTTTAGGATGGATGAACTAACTTAGTGTCGATAGAACTTATCCAACAAGCTATTTTAGATGTTATAAAATGGTTGCTTACACAGTAAACAGAATCTCCAAGTAAAAGGAGATTAACAAAATGGTAATCAACACATTTATTGTTCGATATATTTTTGGTTGTTTTTCTTCAGGAATTTCTTTTTGCACACAAAGAGCATACGTCATCCGGTTGATTTGAAATAAATAAAACACCGAGAATAGGACGACAATAGCAATCATCAAGTCTTTTCCTCCTCTCTATCTACACCACAAGCATAACAAAAGAAGAACAGAAATGACAAGTTAATCATCGTTGGTTAGAAGATGGAACTAAAATTTCAAAACCCTTATCTGTTTCTTCAATTAAAGCGGTTTTAGGTGAATGAATAAGATGCTTGACATACAATAGATCAATTAAGCAAAGTCCGCAGTGATAAGCCAACAAAATTGAAAAGTAATGTCTAAAGGATGGGAACAAAATCGCTCCAATCACTAAAGCTATGTTAAGCAGAACAAACGGTACAAGCAATGCAAAAATATAACGACTTTTTAAAATCGGCTCATGGATACGCATCGACAATACAGGTAAAAAACCATATTGTTTCTCAATAGAATAGCGCAAACTTTTACGATAATTAAAAAGTGGTATAAAATGCAGCACCTTATGAATAGGGTAAATCATAAAAAAGACAATTAAAAAGAGCGGGAATAAGTGATCTGATAACGGATCTTCTTTAAATATATTTAATAGTATATAAAAAACAGAAAATACGCTAATAACGATAATAGTAGACAATAAAAAAATACGATCGTGGCCGTATTGTTTCTGTACATTAATTGTTTTCCAGCAATGCAAGGTATAGCATCTCCAATTTCAAAATATGATAATCTTCGAAACCTAACATTAATGCTTTTTATAAGGAAAATCAAGTCATTTTATATTAAAAAAAAGATAGCGTTTTCATCCTTGAGAATTGCCCAATCGGAGCAATTCTCAGGTTGAACTCGTTGCGAATATTATTCAATATTGCGTAATGAACCTTCGAAAATATCCATGAAATCATCACCGTAGATATTACGAATAATAGCCATTAGGTCTAATAACTCTGGGAATTTACCATACATCTCCTTTAATGGCAGAGATCCTTCGAGAACACTATGTTTAGATTGGTTGTAATTTTCTGTTAATTCAACGAGTAATGACTTACCTTTTTCGGTGAGCTCGACATATGTATTTCGCTTATCGTCATTACGTTTAGAAAATGCAAGCAATCCACGCTCCTCTAAATTTTTCGAGAAATTGAATGCGGTTGATACGTGCATTACACCAAATTTTGCTATATCAGAAATCGATGCGCCTTCAAGATTAGAAGCAATCCATAATACATGGTGCTCATTGATATTTAAATCATATGGTTTTATCCATGCTTGCCAATCTTTTTCAGCAGCTTTCCATAGGGCCTTCGATAGCTGGGCGATTCTTTGGCTGTAAAGCATAGCTTCACGAACCGTATATAAGTCTTCAGGCATAGCTATCACCAACTTTCGCAATTTTCTAACATTATAACATTATTTGTAAATAATAAACAATCGTTTTCCAATATAAAATAGTATAAAAAGATACTTTTTCTAATAGTTTAACTATTTTTCTCGAAGAATATACTTTTATCAGATGATTTTATGCATTGTCTTTTTTTATTTTACGATTTTGAAACTCAGCTAAATGTTTTTCAATTTCTTCAACAGAGCTTTGTAAAGAATCGATCTCTTGTTGGAGATTCTCTTGAATAGGCGCTGTCTCAGCTTGCCAAGCAGCAAAAGATTCTTTAGATTCTTCAATAACTTTAGGGATAGTTTGTTGTGCTTCGTTTTTTATGTTTTCAATAGCCCCTTTAATATCTGCTATTCTATTTTGCAGGTCCTCTTTAGTAGTTTGTAATGATGATCTAAATTCTTTGCCTGATTGCGGTGTAGATAAAAGGACTGCTACCATACCACCAATTGCCCCCGTTGTTAATCCGATTAAAAATGTAGACGTTTTCATAATATCGTTTCTCCTTCCTACTTTTAACTATGTATATCCTTCTTTTACTATAATAAAACATGATAATTAATAAAAGAAAATAAAAACTGTTTATTCTTTGTAGCTATTAAAAAGAAGGTCATTATCTATAATACTGTAGATAGTGACCTTCTGGTTATATTATCTTTCATTTTGATATTTAGGCATGTGTTAAAGCTGTATTAAATTTCGAACGTTTAACCAAGTTAATGATGATTGGGTAAATAATAATAAATGCTACGACGTTAATGGCAACAGCAGGTAGTACAACTGTTATGAATAATGCTGTAAATGGAATTTTCGCTCCAACAACTAGTATGGCAGAACCTAAGAAAACACTTCCTGAAATAATCGTACCTACACCAGCAAGAACAGCTGATACTGCAATTTTCTGAGCAAACTTTCGTAATAATACAACTGCTACATAGAAAATAAATGCTGTGACTAATTTGTCGATAATGTTTGGTACAAAACCAGCTGGAAATGTTGAAAATAAGCCTGAAATCACGCCTGTTGTTATCGCAAGTAAGAAAACTTCCTTAATGCCAGGGAATAATAAGATGCCGATAAACATCATCGTTAGCATGAAGTCTGGCTTCATACCACCATTAATTCCTGGAATCACGACATATAATGCCGCACCTACACCAACTAAAAGTGCCATTAAAACTAAATTCTTCGTATTCATTTCTCATCTCTCCTATAGCTACACTGAGCTCAACTTTTGTTATTTCCTTCCGTATCCTCGTGATCGAAAGCGAAACTTACACATGATTTTACAGGTAAATTATCTGAAAATCAACACTATTATAATATTGTTAATAAGAAATTTAATCCTATTTATTTAGATTTACGATAATTTGTTCTGCTAGATCAGCTAAAATTACTGGCGTATATTCATCTGGTTTTGTAATCCAAGTAGGTTTAAATCCGTCTGTTTCATCATATCTTGGTATGAAGTGTAAATGGAAGTGGAAAACAGTTTGTCCAGCCGCTTCGCCATTATTATTTACTAAGTTCATGCCAGCTGGGTTGAAAGTATCTTTGATAGCGTTAGCTATTTTTGGTGCAATTGCAAATAGATTAGCAGCTACTTCAGAAGACATTTCAAAAACGTTTGCAACATGCTCCTTTGGAATTAATAATGTATGACCTTTTGATAAGGGACCGATATCCATAAAGGCGTAGACAAATTCGTCTTCATAAATTTTCTTGCTTGGGATTGAACCATCGATAATTTTACAAAATAAACAATCGCTCATAAAAAACACACCTTTCATCATTTTGCTTTTCATTTTACCATATTGATAACTGCTAGTTTGCGAAAATTTTGATAAACTGTAAGAAGAATAGGAGTGACGAGGAATGACAGTATTAGAATTGCAATCCGTAACAGGTGGTTATACGAGAAAGCCTGTTATTCATGATTTATCATTTACCATTCAACCTGGAGAACTAGTCGGGCTAATTGGGCTGAATGGGGCAGGGAAAAGTACAACAATTAAACACATCATCGGATTAATGACTCAAAAAAGTGGGGACATTCTTCTAAACGGGATCTCAATAAAGGAAAATATGGATCAATATCGTGCATCATTTTCATATATTCCAGAAACGCCGGTACTATACGATGAGTTAACGTTAAAGGAACATTTAGAATTAACTGCAATGGCATATGGGTTAGATGAACAGACATTGAAAGAACGCTCTGAACCATTATTAAAAGAATTCCGTATGGAAAAACGCTTAAACTGGTTCCCGTCGCATTTCTCAAAAGGGATGCGTCAAAAAGTAATGATTATGTGTGCATTCTTAGTTAATCCATCATTATATATTATTGATGAGCCTTTTTTAGGACTAGATCCACTCGGTATTCAATCATTATTAGACCATATGGATGAAAAGAAAAAAGACGGGGCATCTATTTTGATGTCTACACATATTTTATCGACGGCTGAAAAGCATTGTGACCGTATTTTATTGTTACATAATGGCCGACTTCGCGCACAAGGGACGATGGATGACTTACGCCAAGCTTTCAATATGCCAGGTGCGACTTTGGACGACTTATACATCGCAATGACAAAGGAGCAAGATCATGAATAACTTGCATGATGTGTGGCGTACACGCTTCTTTCATTATATAAATGAAGTGCAAAAGTATATGAAGTATGTCTTTACAGGGCATATGGCAATCGTACTTGTATTCATCATCGGTGCAGGTGGTTATCAATATAGTGAGTGGTTGAAAACAAATCCGACTGATTTTCCTTCTATATTAGTGACTGCAATGGTCTTAGGTTTTCTCTTAGCATTTAGTAGTCCTACGACTTTAATCCGCGAGCCTGACCAAGTATACTTATTGCCACTTGAGACAAAGCTTCCGATTTATTTTAGAAAGGCTCTAAATTGGACATTTTGGTCACAGATTCTTGTCGTTGTTATACCATTTATCGTAGCTCTACCTATGCTAAAGCAAATAGGACAAGTATCTACTGGAACGATTGGCTTCACATTTGTAGTTGTGGTGTTGATGAAGTGGTGGAATGTACAAGTCGATTTTGCATTTCGTTGGGCTAATCGAGGACAAGCAGTATGGGGAGACCGCCTCCTACGAGTATTAATCTCTATTACAGTTCTAGCATCAGTGTTATTGATGAACGTATGGATGATGATTATTGTTGCTATTCCAGTAATCTATTATGGTTTTACTTGGATGAAACAAAAGACAATGCATCCCTTCCCATATGAACATTTCGTAAAACTGGAGCAAAATCGTATGTTACGTCTTTACCGTTTTGCTAATTATTTTACAGACGTGCCGCATATACACGGTAGCATTAAAAGACGACAGTGGTTGGATGCTCTGTATAAAATGGTGCCGTTTAAAAAGGAAAACACACAAGCTTATTTGGTGTTCCGTACTTTCGTCCGTACAGATGACCATTTCTATTTATGGGTACGTTTAACGACAATAGCTGCCTTAGGTGCTTTTTTTATTAATATGCCTGTTGCTGTTGGAGTCTTTTTAGCTGCGCTTGCCTTTGCGACGACAATTCAGTTGAAGCAAGCATTAATTTCTTCAACAGATTTCACTATGTATATGTTATACCCAATACCAGCAGTTTATCGTAAACTAGCAGTTCATAAAATTGTTCGTCTAGTAAGTATCGTGCAAGCGATTATCGTGTTAATTTGTGGCATAGGTAATCCATTATTTTATGTCGGACCAATTATTATGTTAATCGTTGGTGAGCTTACTTTAAGAATGACAAAATAAAGAAAATCCTGAGACAGTAAAAATGTCTCAGGATTTTTTTGTTATAGATTTTGATAATCCAGTACAGCTGCACCTAACGTTTTAGAAGCAATTAACATCGATTCTTCACGGAAATCGAATTTCGGATGATGATGTGGGTAAACTGTATTTTCAGGCATTGCTCCGGTAAAGAAAAACACACCTGGTACTTCTTCAAGATAATAAGAGAAATCTTCGCCAACCATAAGAGGAGGACACTGCTGGACGTTCAGAACACCAGGAATTTCTTTAGCAATAGTTGTTAAGAAAGCAGCTTCTTTCTCATGATTGACTACTGGTGGATAGCCTCTTAAATAATCGTATGAATAAGAACAGTCTGCAGCAAGGCAAGTACCTTTTACAATACGTTCAATTTCAGCCTGAACTAAATCACGAATTTCGGGAATAAAAGTCCGTACAGTTCCAGAAATTTTAGCTTCTCCTGGAATTACGTTAAAGGTATCACCTGCGTTGAAAGAACCGATTGTTACAACAGCGGATTCGATAGGGTCTACTCGACGTGAGACAATTTGCTGTAGATAAGTAACAAGTTGAGCACCAACCGTTAAGGCATCAACTGTATCCTGTGGCATAGCCCCATGTCCACCACGACCATGTATTGTAATTTCAAAACGATCAGATGAAGCCATCATAGGTCCTGGGCGATGTTCGACTGTACCAAATGGCGTTAACGACCATAAATGGGTACCGAACACGGCGTCTACACCATTAAGACATCCAGCTTCTACCATTGGCTTCGCTCCACCTGGCGCAAATTCTTCTGCATGTTGATGAATAATTACGTATTCGCCAACTAACTGCTCGCGCATTTCATGAAGGGCTTTTGCTAGTTGTAGCATTGTGGCTGTATGACCATCATGGCCACAAGCATGCATAACGCCTGCTACAGTTGATTTATATGGTATATCATTTTCTTCTTGAATAGGTAATGCATCAAAATCTGCTCTTAAAGCAATTGTTTTACCAGGTTTTGAACCTTTAATGTGTGCAACAACGCCGTTACCACCAACATTCGCTTCATAAGCTACACCTAGCTCATCGTAAAATTTTTGTATATACTTAGCTGTTTCAGTCTCTTCAAAAGATACTTCAGGATGCATATGTAAATGGCGACGAATTTGTACCATATCTTTGTAAGAAGCATCTAGTTTATCAAAAAGTTGTATTTTCATTTGCTATACCCCACTCATAGATAGTATTTTTGATTAACTTCTATTATAGCAAAAAAAGCCGAGTGCCTTACTCGACTTTAGTAATTAATCTTTAGTTTCTTCATTTTTAGTAGTGGTATAGGTTGTTACATATGCTTTACTTGTGAAAATATTACGATTTTCAATACCTTCTATACCAACGCGATTTTCAAAAGCATCTTTATAGGCATTCGATGCTTTCCAAGCTTCAAATGAGTTTGGACCAGACCATTCAGTTAAGGTAATATAAGTTTCGGAATTTAGTGGTTTAAGTAAGCGGTATGCTGTGAGACCAGGGTCTGATTCAATTACATGAGAACGACTTAAAAAACGATGTTCAAATAGTGGACGACCTTCATCAGAGATAGGAAGATGATTCAGTACAAAAAAACCTTTATCTTCTAATTGATTAATTGAATCGATTACTTCGTAGCTTCTAGGGGTTTGAAATACTGATTTTCCCTCTGTTTCATGTAGTAACATAGAGTTACCTGAGCCAAGTAATACAATCATTTTTTCATTTGGGTATTTGTTTCGTAAGCTCTTCATAAATTCTGGTGTTCCAGATGTTAAATAAATATTCAATAATAACGCCTCCTGTTCAATTTATGTGTTCTTGGACTATATTCAGTTTCGGTTGCAAGTTGCCTTAGCCTGGAGCTGTATGTTTTCCATAGTGTCCAGCTTCAAGCGCGAGCACTTCGAGGTCACTTAAGGTCATAGGATGCGGGTCACACAACTGTCGCGTACTTAGGTTACCTTACTTGAATCGAAATCTTTTACCGTTATTTGTATAATATGTTTAGCCATAGCTTATATTAATTAAACATTATAGTATACATAATTAATAATTGTATGTTTGATATATCGATAAAAAGCAAAATATATTAAAAGGATTTGAGTATTTTTAGATTGTCAGACATCTTTGTCAAAAAGATGTCAACATTACAAACATTTTTATGACATTTCGGTCTGAAAACTATACAATAACATAGGAAACGACTATAGTGAAAACGGATACGAAAGTCGAAACGATTAACTTATATATATGAAGGGAATGAATCTGTTCATGAGAACGATTAATGATACGCTTTTACGCGCAGCACGTGGAGAGAGGACAGCCTATACACCTGTTTGGTATATGCGTCAAGCAGGACGTTCACAGCCTGAATACCGTAAGATTAAAGAAAAATACTCACTTGAGGAAATTACACATCAACCGGAATTGTGTGCATATGTAACACATTTACCAGTACAAAATTATAATGTTGATGCAGCTATTTTATATAAAGATATCGTAACACCATTACCAGGTATGGGTGTGGATGTGAAAATCAAAGCAGGTATTGGTCCAGTGATTTCAAATCCAATTCGCTCTGTAAAAGATGTAGAAGCTTTACGCGAATTTAATCCTGAAGAACATGTACCATTCGTGCTTGATACAATAAAACTTTTAACTGAAGAACAACTAGATGTACCTTTAATTGGTTTTGCAGGCGCTCCATTTACACTTGCAAGCTATATGATTGAAGGTGGTCCTTCTAAAAGCTACAGCTTAACAAAATCATTCATGGTATCAGAGCCACAAGCTTGGTTCATGCTAATGGACAAGTTAGCAGATATGATAATAGTGGATATTAAAGCGCAAGTTGGAGCAGGAGCTAAAGCGTTCCAAATTTTCGACTCATGGGTTGGCGCACTAAGTAAAGAAGATTATCGTATCTTCATTAAACCAGTTATGACAAGAATTTTTAGTGAACTAAAAGAGTTAGATGTCCCAATGATTACATTCGGCGTAGGTGCAAGTCACTTAGCAATGGAATGGCATGACTTACCAGTAGATGTTATTGGCTTAGATTGGCGTTTACCAATTAAAGAAGCGCGTGCTATGGGTATGACTAAACCAGTACAAGGCAACTTAGATCCAACATTATTATTAGCTGATTGGTCTATCATTGAAGAACGAACAAAAGCAATTATTGACCAAGGCTTAGAAGTACCAGGTCATATTTTCAACCTTGGACATGGTGTTTTCCCTTCAGTAGATCCAGATGTTTTAAAACGTTTAACAACACTTATCCATGAATATAGTTCAGAACAAGTAAAAGTACGTTTTTAATAAGTAGTAAATAACTTTTTGAGGTGAAATTACAATGAGAAAAACAATGGGCTTACTAGTTATGGCTTATGGTACACCAAACAACGAAGATGAAATTGAAGCATATTATACACATATTCGCCATGGTCGCAAACCTAGCGAAGAGTTAATCGAAGATTTACGTAGTCGTTATCAAGCTATCGGTGGTATTTCGCCTCTTGCTGAAACAACTCGTAACCAAGCAGCAGCTTTATGTGCACGTTTAAATGAAGTACAAGATGAAGTAGAGTACAAATTATATATTGGTTTAAAACATATTGCACCATTCGTGGAGGATGCAGTTGAGGCAATGCATAAAGACGGAATTACTGAAGCAGTTTCTATCGTACTTGCACCTCACTTCTCAACATTCTCTATTAAATCGTACAATGGACGTGCGAAAGAAAAAGCTGAAGAATTAGGTGGTTTAACAATCACTTCAGTTGAAAGCTGGTACAAAGAGCCGAAATTCATCCAATATTGGACAGAAAAAATTAACGATGCGTTTGCAGAAATGTCAGAAGAAGAACGTAAAACAGCTTGCCTAATTGTTTCTAACCACTCATTACCGGAAAAGATTGTTAAAATGGGTGACCCGTATGCGGATCAATTACATGAGACAGCTAATATTCTTCAAAAAGAAACAGGGGTAGAACATATGGAAGTAGGCTGGCAAAGTGCTGGTCAAACACCTGAGCCTTGGCTTGGACCAGATGTTCAAGATTTAACTCGCGAACTATACAATGAAAAAGGCTTCCGTTCATTTGTCTATACACCAGTTGGCTTTACTGCGGAACATTTAGAAGTATTGTATGACAATGACTATGAATGTCGTGTTGTTTGTGAGGAATTAGGTGCTAACTACCATCGTCCAGCTATGCCAAACGATGATCCATTATTCATCAATGCTATGGTTGATGTTATTAATAAAACGTTATCTCAAGCCTAATAGAAAGTGATGATTGATGTGACTGAACAAAAGCAAAGAGTAGCCGTTATCGGTGGTGGGATTACAGGCTTAGCTGCTGCGTTCTATTTGCAACAAGAGGCTAAAGAAAAAAAACTTCCATTAGAAATAGTACTGATTGAATCTTCTCATCGTTTAGGTGGTAAGATTCAAACTGTACGTAAGGAAAAATTTATCATTGAACGTGGTCCAAACTCATTTGTTGATAATAATAATTGTATGTCCAAATTAGTAAAAGACTTAGGAATCGAAGACCAACTTATTCGAAGTGAAGCAGGTCAAACTTACATTACAGCCAATGAAAAACTATATCCAGTACCAGCAGAATCAATTTTGGGGATTCCCACAAAGTTATCTTCCTTTTTAGCTTCTGATATTGTGTCATGGAGTGGTAAAGTACGTGCTACATGTGACCTATGGCTTCCTCGGTCTAGAATACAAGAAGATCAGCCATTAGGGAGATTTATGCGAAGAAGGTTTGGTAAGGAGACTGTTGAGAATATTATCGAACCGCTTTTATTAGGTGTTTCTGCTGGAGATATAGATATACTTAGTCTACAAGCGAATTTTCCAAAGCTTATCGAAATGGAAAAGGAATATAGAAGTTTAATAATAGGGATGAAAAACGCCCCTTCTGATATTACTATTAACGAATTGCAAGGTAATAAAAAGCGTCCTTTCCAAACTTTTAAAAATGGTCTTGAAACGTTGATTGAGGCATTAGAAGCTCAGCTAATAGATACGACTATTTTGAAAAGTGTCAAAGTGGAATCGATTGCAAAGACAGCGCATCAAGTAACATTATCTCTGAATAATAAAACCTCAATTGCAGCGGATGCAGTAATATTAGCTACACCACATCTGATAACCCAAAAAATGTTTGCCAATCAAGGTTTATTACAAAGTTTGCAAGAAATTCCCCTATCGACTGTCGCTACTGTTTCGATGGCATTTCCCATTGAAGCAATAGATGAAAGTTTTACTGGTTCTAGATTCGCTGTTCCGCGTAATAGTGATTTTTCAATTACATCGTGTTTATTGACACATCGAAAATGGCCGTCATTTGTTCCAGATGGCTATGCGTTGTTGGAAGTCTCTGTAGGACGTTCTGGAGATGAAGCAATAGTAGATTTATCGGATAGTGAGATTGAGAAGATTGTATTACAAGATATAAATAGAGTGACCCTGATAAAAGGAAGTCCTTTGTTTACAGTTGTTTCAAGATGGAAAGAAACAATGCCTCAATATACAGTTGGGCACGCTCAGCGCGTGGAATTAGCCAAACAAGATTTAAATGAACACTTTCCGACGGTGAAGTTGGTAGGAAGTTCGTATGAAGGTACAAGCTTACCAAATTGTGTTGACAACGCTCGAAGCGCAGTGGATGAGCTATTAATAAAGTTATTTGAATAATGAAGTCGTTCTTTTCGTTGGTTTACATATAGCCTACAGAAGAGCGATTTTTTTGTGGCTTAGGCCCACAGGATGTGGGTCACATAACCGTTGCGGCAGGACGCCGTGAACTTAGGTTATGTTCCATTATAAGGGCGTCCTCAGCATTTCAGAGTCCAGTTCCAAGCGCTAGCTGCTCGAGGTCGCTTCGGTCTCTCGGCACAAGACTGAAAGTGCGTCTTGTGTTCGAGTCCTCCAGCGCTTGTCGGGGGCCCACAGGATGTGGGTCACATAACCGTTGCGGTGGGACGCCGTGAACTTAGGTTATGTTCCTTTAGAAAGGCGTCCTCAGCATTTCGGAGTGTCCAGCTTCGGACGCCAGCTGCTCGGGTCACTTCGGTCTCTCGGACAAAAGCTGGAAAGATGCTTTTGTTTCGAGTCCTCCAGTGCCTGTCGCAGCTTGAAGGGCGTCCTCAGCATTGCAATTTGTTCACAAATTGCTTTGCTTTCTTTCATTATTATTTCACATTTATAAAGTATGATAAAAAGGGGAGGGGTGATGGGATTGAGAAAGAGTGTTACGGTCATCATATTATTTGTTTTACTGCTCCTTTTTGGGTGTGGAAAGGATGCGTACCCTGCGATTCCAGCAGATACTTCCTTTATTGCAGCAGTCAATATACAGCAGCCTTCAATAACTTTTGTGAATGAAAATCTTAATGTATTTGCTACTTGGCAATTAGAGAAAGCTTACACAGGAGCTACTTTGATTGGTCAACAATATATATTGCTTTATGGTAATCAATTAGAGAGTGCAGACGTTTTTAATTTAGCTACCGGAGAAATTACGTATTCCATTGCAACTGGAGTTGGAGTGACGAATGCGATTTATGCACAGGATAAGAAAATGTTCTATATTGCAAATGGTAAAACAAATCGCGTTACATCTTTCACTGCTCAAGGAGAGCAAGTCGCTGAGCAGAAGGTTGGGAATTATCCAATGTCGATGCTAATCCATGGACAAAATTTGTATGTAGTTAATTATAAAGATACAAAACTTTCAGTCCTTGATGCAAAGTCTCTTGAAACAAAAGATAAGTGGCAGATTCCAAAATCCTCTCACGGAATGGCCGCTTTAGATAAAAGAAGAGAACTATGGCTTGGTGGACACGGTGCAGGGATGAAGCCGAATACTACTGTCGATATTTTTGATATAGATAAGGGCAAGAAGAATCGTGAGCTTTCACTACCTATGATGCCAATCGGTTTTGCGGTAGATAATGACCGAATATATGTCGTCAGTCATGGGCAAAGTCAATTATATGAAGTAAATGGTGACGGACATATAATGAATAAACAAGAAATTGGTGCGAATCCATTTGCGGTGCAACTTTTTGAACAATATGTCGTAGTGGCAGGGTACGATGATCAAACATTATACTTTATGAAAAATAATAATGTTACAAAGAAAGTTAAAGTTGATAAAGGTCCATTTCAATTGATTGTAAGGGAGATGAACAAATGACATCTATTCTAATTGTAGATGATGAACAAGATATGAGAAATTTAATCGATATAATGTTGAAAAAGTCAAGATTTCAAACACTACAAGCTGAAAACGGCCACGTTGCTATCAATATCCTCTCACAAGAGAATGTCGACTTAGTGTTGCTTGATGTTATGATGCCGGGGATAGATGGCTTTCAAGTATGCGAAGAAATTCGTAAGACTTCGAATGTACCGATTATTTTCCTGACTGCAAAGGATGCGAATGAGGACAAGGTAAAAGGTTTAACGATTGGTGCGGATGATTATATAGTAAAACCATTTACTTCCACAGAGCTAGTAGCTCGAATCGTAGCTGTATTACGTCGCATGGGAAATACTCCTGTGGAAATGGACGTAAAGCATTTATGCAAAGGTACAATTGATTTGGACGAGGTATCGAGAAAAGTATTTGTAGCTGGAAATGTAATTCCACTAACATTAAAAGAATTTGATTTACTACATTTATTTATGACAAATGAAAATACGGTTTATACACGGGAACAATTATTAGAGATTTTATGGGGCATAGATTATGCAGGGGGAACCAGAACAGTAGATACACATATTAAAACACTTCGATTAAAATTAGGAAAAGAAGCCGGTAAATTTATTCACACTGTATGGGGGCTAGGGTATCGTTTTGAGGTAGGACTATGAAAAAACTATCATCGCGCATTTGGGCAATGATTTTAGTTTTTTTAACACTAACGGTTCTTTTTATGTACATACTAACCCATTTTTTATATGAACGATTGTATGTCAAAGATACGGAACAGTCGATGATTGAAGTTGGGGAGAAATTGGCAACAATTTACGAGGGTGGTAAAGTAACCGACGATTTAATCGCGCAAATTGATGATTATAATAACTATTCAGATATCTCTGTATTTGCCGTTAGAAATCCACGTGAACTAAGTGCTTGTGTACCATTTGATATTGATTATAAAACATTGATTGGTGCAGACGAGCGTCAACAGCTTCTACAAGAACAAGCTGTTACCAAGATGGGATATGAGGAGCGCTTTGATCGGCAAATTATTTCTGTCATAATACCGCTAACAGATCAAAATCGTTTAGAAGGCATTATTTATATCTATTTTCCATTAGCGAAAATATCGGAATTGGCATCTAAAGAAGTTATTTTTTTATTAGGAAGTGCAGCAGTATTTTTAATAATAGTAGGTTTTGGTATTTATAAAGGAATAGGGCATATTATGAAGCCACTTAATGCTTTGCAAAATGCGGCAGAGAAGATGGCTGACGGGAACTATGAAACGAGAGTACGAGTTACATCTAAGGACGAAATAGGTCGGTTATCAGAAACCTTTAATAAAATGGCGACCGCTATTCAACAAGAGGATGAGGCGCAAAGAAGTTTTTTAGCTACTGTATCACATGAATTACGAACTCCTATTAGTTATGTAAAAGGATATGGAGAAGTTATTAAAGAAGGGATAATTCCTGAACAAGAACAGCATGAGACGATTTCCTTAATCGTTCGAGAAGCTAATCGTATGGAGAAGCTGACAAATGAATTGTTACAATTATCACGAGCAACTAATTTATCTGAACCTATTGCATTATATCCGTTGCCGCTCGCTGAAACGATTCGTGAGGTAGTGTTATTAACAGAGCAACAAGCACATAAAAAGGACATGCAGGTGAATGTTAATGTTAGTGATGAAATCATCGTCAATGCAGATGAAGAAAAATTAAAGCAAATTTTCATCAACTTAATTGAAAATGCATTACGGTATTCTAATAACAACACATCGATTGAAATCACTGCAAAAGCTAATGGGAAATTGGCAGTTATTCAAATGGAAGATCATGGAATTGGTATTCCAGCTGAAGATCTACCTCATGTAACAGAGAGGTTTTATAGAGTAAATAAAGCGAGAAGCCGTAGTGATGGCGGAAGTGGATTAGGTCTTTCAATTGTTGAGCAGCTTGTCAAATTGCATGATGGAACTTGGCAAATTGATAGTGAGTTAGGAAAAGGGACAACGATTACAATACAAATACCAATGGTAGAGGAGTTTTAATGATGAAGAAATGGATAATTAGTTTATTAGTAATAACAGGTTTACTAGCAGGGTGTAATAATGATAAAAAGCAAGAAGACAATGTATCAAACAATGAAGGAACAACTGTGGAAGTGAAAGTTGATATCTTAACACCTGAAAAAGTGGATGCAAATAAAGAAATTGAATTAGCTGCACATGTAACACAAGGTGGAGAAGATGTGAATGATGCAGATGACGTGAAATTTGAAGTATGGGAATCAGGTATGCGTGAAGATGGGCAAATGATTGAAGGTAAACTCGATCAAAATGGGGAATATAAAGCGACTATCACATTAGACCATGATGGTGTTTACTATATGTTTGCTCATACGAATGCTCGAGGCCTTCATGTCATGCCAAAACAAAAATTAATTGTGGGTAATCCAGATATGAGTAAAGTGAAAGAAGAATCAAAAGATGGCTCAAAAGATATGAATCATATGAATATGCATGATAAAAAAGATGAAGAAACATCTGATCATTCATCAAAATAAAATAGAGAACTAATTTGTATGAAAAATACTTGCAACTTTCATTTGTTGCGTGTAGAATAAATGACCAGATGACTAAAATGGTTTTCTGGTCATTTTTATTTAATACGAAAGTGGGTGAGAAACAAAATGGACCGCAGACAAGAAATACTAGAAGCGGCTTCGAAATCATTTTCTCTTTTTGGATATAAAGCTACTACAATGGATCAAGTAGCGAAAATCGCGAACGTAGGGAAAGGAACTATTTATACTTTTTTTAGTAATAAAGAAATCCTTTTTCAAGAGATTGTCGTGAAAATGATTCAAGAAATGAAAACGGCAGCAAATGAAGCAATCTCAGCTGAACAGACATTCCAGCAAAATGCACATGCGGTGTTAATGAAAGTTTTAGAGTTTCGAGAAGTACACCTTCTGTATGCGAAATTGATTGAAGAAGAAAAGGAACTAAGAACACCTGCTGTGAAACATGTGCTCATTCGAATTGAACAAGAAGTTGTTAACTTTGTTGGTGATAAAATTAAAACAGCCATTATCAAAGGGGAAATTCGGGAATGTGAACCAGATCTAGTTGCATATCTTTTATTAAAAGCTTATTTCGGTTTTGTAGCTGACTGGGGAGAAACGCATGATTTTGAACTATCAGAAGAGAAAATAGCTTTAATGTTTCGAGATACCATTTTTCGGGGTCTCTTACCTTGAGACTCTTTTTTTGAATAAAAACGACTGATTGAGAGATTTAGTCACTTAGTTTTATAGGAGGAATGAAGAATGATTAAGGCAGAGTTTGCAAAAATTCTCCGCACGAAAAAAATGCTAATTGCTATTATTGCAGTTCTTTTCGTTCCTGTACTATATGCAGGTATGTTCCTATGGGCTTTCTGGGATCCATACGCAAATTTACAGGATTTACCGGTAGCTCTTGTCAACAATGATAAAGGTGCCGAAATAGAAGGAAAAGAAAAGCAATTAGGTAAAGATTTAGTCGATAATCTAAGAGATAGTAAAGAATTTAAATTTGTTGAAGTATCTAAGGCAAAAGGAGAGGAAGGATTAAAGGATCGCGATTATTATATTTTAATTGAAATTCCTGAAGACTTCTCAAAAAATGCTGGTACTTTATTAGAAGATAATCCTGAACAAATGAAAATTATTTACCGACCAAATGAAGGATACAACTTCTTAGGTGGACAAATCGGTAATACAGCAATGGAGCTTGTGCGTGCTGAAGTAAATAAAAAAGTTTCTGCTACATATGCAGAAACACTATTTGATAATATTGCAAAATTAGGAGACGGTTTCGGGGATGCAGCTGATGGTGCTGTTAAACTTGAAAAAGGCTCTAAAAAATTAAAAGACGGTGCTAGCCAATTAAAAGATGGTATCGGAACTGCTACAGATGGTGCCACTCAACTAAATGATGGTGCTAAAACAGCAGCAAAAGGTTCAACCGATTTAAAAAATGGTATTGATTCAGCGGCAGAAGGTGCAGGCACTTTAAATAGTGGAGCTCAAACCTTAGCAAAAGGTACATCTGAATTAAATACAGGTATTCTTTCTGCTAAAGACGGTTCAAATCAACTACAATCTGGTTCAACAGAATTGAAAAAAGGTACCGCTACTTTAGTAAAAGGTTTAGAAGGTAATACATCAAACATTAACGCATTAAATGACGGCGCACAAAAAGTGAATACAGGCGTTGGCACTTTAAGTGCTGGTTTAGGTCAATTAGCACCTGGTGCACAAAATGTTTCTGCAGGAGTTACAAAACTAGTAGATGGCCTTGGAGCAATGACTGAAAAAGTTCCTGCTTTGAAAAAAGGTGTTAACGATACAAATGATGGAGCTGCAGAATTAAGTGCGGGCACAAAAAAATTAGCAATGGGTACGAAACAACTAATTGCTCAAATTAATGCTATGGAAATTCCAGAAGCACAAAAACAAGCTTTACTAAAAACAGCAGGAACAATTGATACATCTGCTGATAATTTAAGTGCAGGCGCAGGTAAATTAAGTGCAGGTACAGCAGAATTAAACAAACAAGTTTCTACTATTCCAGTACCAACATCTGAACAAGCAACTTCACTAAAACAAGGTGCAACAACAGTTGCAGCTAGTTTAGATAAAATGAATAAAACCGTTAGTGGAGAATTAGCACCTGGTACAAAACAATTAGCTGGAGGTACTGATCAATTGGCTTCTAATTGGAGTTCTTCAATTGCAGGCGCTAAAAAATTAGATGCCGGAGCAGGCCAACTGCAAGGCGGTTTAACTGATCTAACTGGTGGTATGGGTAAATTACAATCAGGATCAACCCAATTAGCTGACGGTTCATTAAAACTTGCTGATGGTACTCAATCATTAACAAGTGGTCTTGGGCAATTACAAGACGGTTCAGGTAAACTTTCAACAGGTCTAGGTACATTAAGTGGTGGTACATCATCACTTGTAACGGGTCTAGATAAATTACAAGATGGTTCAGGTAAATTAAAAGACGGTACATCTGAATTAAAAGATGGTACTAACACATTACAAGGGAAATTAAAAGAAGCGAATGAAAAAGCTGCTGAAGTAAATGCAAATCAAAAAACTTATGACATGGTTGGCGAACCAGTAGCTGTTGAGAAACAAGAAATTAACGCAGTACCTAACTACGGTACAGGTTTCGCGCCATACTTCTTAGCACTTGGTCTATTTGTAGGTGCGCTATTAATTACAATCGTCTTCCCATTAGTGGAACCAGCTATTAAACCAATTAATGGTATCTCATGGTTCACTAGTAAAGTTGCTGTTTTGGCAGTTGTTGGATTAGTTCAATCATTGGCTGCAGTGGCGATAGTTATTTGGGGTCTAGATCTTGAGCCTATGAATATGGGGGCTTTCGTCTTAATGGCGATAGTAACAAGCTATACATTCCTAGCATTGACTCAAATGTTAGTATCAATTTTCTCTGATCCAGGTCGTTTTGTAGCTATCCTAATCTTGATTCTACAATTGACAACAAGTGCAGGTACATTCCCATTAGAATTAGTACCTAAACCATTGCATATCTTTAATACGTTATTACCAATGACATACTCTGTTCAAGGATTTAAAGCTGCAATTTCTACTGGTGATATGAGCTTCTTCTGGACAAATAGCGGTATCCTATGCGGCTTTATGGTAGGTTGTTTAGCTATTACATTCGGATATTTTGCATTAATCTTTAAAAAACGTCATTCAAATAGTGACGCTGTAGCAGAATAATATTTAAAAAGGTTAAAGAGCGAAAGGAGCTCTTTAACCTTTTTTGTTAAAATTTTTTTATAAAAGTTACTTTGTCAAATTAAGTGCAACACTTGCTCCATGAACGCTTCGTGTGCAGATTTCCAGCCCAAGCATTTTCTTGGGCGATTATTAATTAAATATAACGCCTTTTTTAATTCATCCTTGCTTACCTCAGCTAGGTCTGTTCGCTTAGGGAAAAATTCACGTAGTAAACCATTCGCATTTTCATTACTGCCCCGTTGCCAAGAAGAGTAAGGGTCTGCGAAATAAACTTGGATATTCAAGTCTTTTTCCAAGTTTGTATAACAACTAAATTCTTTGCCTCGATCAGTCGTTGCCGTTTGAAAACTGTCTTTTGGTAAAGCATG
>NZ_JBNNTI010000007.1:0-75354 GCF_050278625.1 Viridibacillus sp. NPDC096237
AGCGTCTTTTAACTCAGGGGTACATTTTGACTTGGCACCACAGTTCGATTTATTAATTTTATAGCGCTTTTGTGCAACTTCTACTGAGCAATTAAAATGACGTTTTAATTCGCGAGACACAGTGGATGGACTTCGCTTAATTTGTTTGGCAATCGCCCGAATCGAGAAACCTAAAGCAAGAAATGTTTCTATTTTTGAACGTTCAGATATGGTAAGATGTTGGTAGCTCATAACGATTCCTCCGTCTGATGTTTAGTGTGGTAACTTACATTTTACACGGAATCGTTATGGGCGTTTTCTATTTTGTCTTGGTGTTGCACTTAATATTACAATTCGTCATTTGCAAAACAAACACACAATTGCATATGCTTTACTCAAGTTTATTTTCCTAACAAAAAAACTCATGAATCATAGATTCATGAGTTTTTATAAATCACGCTAAAAAGCATGAATTATTTTGCGATTGCTTGTTTAGCAGCATCTGCTAATTGAGCGAATGCTTGTGCATCAGTTACTGCTAAATCAGCTAACATTTTACGGTTAACTTCGATTTCAGCAAGTTTTAAACCGTGCATTAAACGGCTGTATGAAAGACCATTTACACGAGCTGCTGCATTGATACGAGTGATCCATAATTTACGGAAATCACGTTTCTTTTGACGACGGTCACGATATGCATATTGACCTGACTTCATTACTGCTTGGTTAGCTACTTTATAAAGAGTATGTTTAGAACCGTAGTACCCTTTAGCTAATTTTAAAACTTTTTTACGACGCTTGCGCGTTACTGTACCGCCTTTTACGCGTGGCATAGTGATTACCTCCTGCTATTCATATAGTATGAATTTGTATGTTTTCGAATCGAATTATTTCATGTAAGCAAGTAGAGACTTGATACGTTTGTAGTCTCCTGAAGAAACTAATTGACCTTTACGTAGGTGACGTTTCGCTTTAGTAGATTTGTTTGCGAATAAGTGGCTACCAAATGCGCGGTCACGTTTTAATTTACCAGTACCCGTTCTTTTAAAACGTTTCGCAGCACCACGGTGAGTTTTCATTTTTGGCATGTCGAATTCCTCCTAAACTGTTCGTGTAACTATAAAATTACTCTTTTTCGTTCTTTGGTTGTAAAACTAAGAACATGCTACGGCCTTCCATCTTCGGTTTAGATTCAATCGTAGATACTTCAGCACAAGCCACAGCAAATCGGTCTAATACACGTTGACCAATTTCTTTGTGCGTAATTGCACGACCTTTAAAGCGAATAGATGCTTTAACTTTGTCTCCTTTTTCAAGGAACTTGATCCCATTGCGTAGTTTCGTCTGGAAATCGTGTTCATCAATAGATGGGCTCAAACGAACCTCTTTCATCACGATAACTTTTTGATTCTTACGCACTTCGCGATCTTTCTTTTGTTGCTCGAATTTAAATTTACCATGGTCCATAATACGAGCGACTGGCGGTTTGGCCTGAGGAGCCACAAGGACAAGATCCAGATTGGCGCGTTCGGCAATCTCCAAAGCTTCGTTACGTGTCTTAACTCCTAGCTGATCACCGTTATGGTCGATAACACGAAGTTCACGTGCGCGAATACCTTCGTTTACATACATGTCTTTGCTAATAACAATCCACCTCCAAATAGTGTCGCGAATACATGGTTTGGGCTAGTTGCCCGATGACCGGTACGAATATTTCGATGTCCACAAAAAAACGAGCGGACATAGTCGAAATGTCCGCCCGCCGATATATGTACACGCCTTAATGCGTGATCCGTTCTATCATGTAACCTGTAAACATCATCTGATGAGTCAAACAGGTGAGAAGCGGGCAGCCTCTTCTTCAACCACAAACTTTGTATTCATTAACCTTTATAACTCTATCATGTCTATTTGATGTTGTCAATGATTTCACTCAACATTTTTCAAAAGGAAAAGTACCTACGCTTAAAAGTCAGTGTAGATACTTCTAATTTAGTTATATTAAATATTCACTAAAACCTGCTCTTTAACCGGAAATTTGCATGCATTACGAATAATTTCTTGAACTTGGGCTAATGTTGGTTTACGTGGATTCGATGCGGCACAAACATCTAGCATCGCATTTTTTAAATAGCAGATGATATTTTTTTGAATTATAAGCATATAAAAAAGTTGACTGAACATTTCTGCACCAGTCAACTTTTGCTTATTAGATACTATTTATTCAAAGGAAACGTCAGCTTTTAAATTCGATAAGAAATCTTCAATCGCAATACTTTCAGAATCTTGAGAGCCGTAGCGACGTACATTTACACTACCAGCTTCTAATTCTTTATCACCTAGTACTAGCATGTAAGGAATTTTCTTCATTTGTGCTTCACGGATTTTATAGCCAAGTTTTTCTTCACGGTCATCCATTTCAACACGGAAGCCTGCTGCTTGAAGTTTTTCTTCTACTTGTTTTGCATAGTCGAAGTGTACTTCGTTTGATACAGGAATGATCTCCACTTGTACTGGCGCTAACCAAGTTGGGAATGCACCTTTGTATTCTTCGATTAAGAAGGCAACAAAACGTTCCATTGTTGATACAACACCACGGTGGATTACAACCGGACGATGTGGTTTACCATCCTCACCAACATAGTTTAAGTCGAAGCGCTCCGGTAATAAGAAATCAAGTTGAACAGTTGATAAAGTCTCTTCTTTACCAATTGCAGTTTTTACTTGTACATCAAGTTTTGGACCGTAGAACGCTGCTTCACCTTCAGCTTCGAAGTAATCTAAGCCTAGCTCATCCATTGCTTCTTTTAGCATACTTTGCGCTTTTTCCCACATTGCATCGTCATCGAAGTATTTTTCAGTATCGGCTGGGTCACGGTAAGATAGACGGAATGAGTAATCGTTTAAGTCGAAGTCTTTATAAACACCAAGTACTAATTCTACTACACGTTTAAATTCTTCTTTAATTTGGTCTGGACGAACGAAAATGTGCGCATCATTTAGAGTCATACCACGAACACGTTGAAGTCCTGATACAGCACCTGACATTTCGTAACGGTGCATTGTACCAAGTTCAGCGATACGTAATGGTAGGTTACGGTATGAGTGCATTGACGATTTGTAAACCATCATATGGTGAGGACAGTTCATTGGACGTAATACAAATGTTTCGTTATCCACTTCCATTGGTGGGAACATGTCATCTTGATAGTGTGCCCAGTGTCCTGAAGTTTCATATAGCTCTTTAGAACCTAATACTGGAGTGTACACATGTTTATAACCAAGAGACAATTCTTTATCTACAATATAACGTTCGATTGTACGACGGATTGTAGCACCATTTGGTAACCATAATGGTAGACCTTGACCTACTTTTTGAGATGTAGTGAATAATTCAAGTTCTTTACCAATTTTACGGTGATCACGCTCTTTTGCTTCTTCTAACATTTGAAGATGTGCTTTTAAATCATCTTTTGTAAAGAATGCTGTTCCATAAATACGTTGCAGCATTTTGTTATCTGAGTTACCTCTCCAATATGCACCAGCGATTGATAACAATTTAAATTCTTTAATTTTACCTGTAGATGGAACGTGTACACCACGGCAAAGGTCGAAGAAGTCACCTTGTTCGTAAATAGATACTTGCTCATCAACCGGAATAGCTTCAATTAGTTCTAATTTATATTCATCATCAATTGCAGTGAAGCGTTTGATAGCTTCATCACGTGAAATGTCTTGGCGAGTAATGATGATGTTTTCAGATATAATTTTTTTCATTTCTTTTTCGATTTTAGGAAGATCATCAGCAGTGATTGGTTCTGGTGAGTCGATATCGTAGTAGAAACCACCTTCAATCACTGGACCTACTCCAAGTTTTACACCAGGGAACATACGCTTAACAGCTTGTGCTAAAAGGTGAGCTGTAGAGTGACGCATTACTTCTAATGCTTCTACATCTGAAGGAGTTACGATTGCAATGTCACCATCTTCTTCTAAAGGTGTTGTTAAATCTACTAATTGTCCGTTGAATTTACCAACGATTGCTTTTTTACGAAGTCCCGGACTAATTGATTGAGCAATTTCTTCAGTTGTTGTACCTTTTGCAAATTCCTTAACTGCGCCGTCTGGGAATTTTAAATTAATCATGTCTGCCATTTTGTAATCTCCTTTTAATTTTATTTTTTTATTTACGAGAGGTTTAGGGCCCGCATGACGCGGGTCATGCAGTCGTTGCCACAGGACGTGGGCTTTAGACTGTGTTCCTTTAAACGGGCCACTTCAGCATTTAGGCATAAAAAAGCCCCATCCCAAAAAGGGACGAGGCTGTATTCTCGTGGTTCCACCCTTCTTCCTTCTACTGCCTACAATTAAAAAATGCAGGTATAGACGAAGCTCTCGATCGGCTAACGGGCCGTTACCGTCGACAATTACTACTACTTTCACTGTCGCAGCTCCAAGGGGGTAAATAATTCGCCGTACTAAGAAGCTTCCAGCCAAGGCTTCTCTCTCTAAAAGTCGTACAAAAAATTGTTGTCCTTTTCAATGCATTTTTTATATTATGACTGAAAGTATACGCTCGATTAAGTTGAAAATCAAGTAGGAAAAAGAACCTTCAGCAAAGATGTAACTATTTCTGGTCTCTTCTATTTTGACCACTCATTCGAATTGGTGTCGTCAATGCTTTAATACGCTCCATAATTCGAGAAGCTTTTAACATATCACGATCACCTTTTTGGTTATATGCTAAATGGTCCTCTAATTCATCATATCCAAGATTCGATGTGATAAATGTCGGCAATTGTTCCGCCATTCGGAAATGCAAAATAGTTCCTAGAATTTCGTCACGTGTCCAGCTCGACAACGTTTCTGCTCCTAAATCATCTAGCATTAAAACAGGTGCCTTTTTCACAAAATCGATTTTCTCTTGTAAAGATTGATCTTGGATTGAACCTTTCATTTCACGTAAAAACTCGGGTACAAATACTACAACCGATTTAATTTGTAAAGTCGCCAGTTCATTTGCAATAGCGCCTAATACAAAAGATTTACCTACACCAAATTCACCGTATAAATAAAACCCTTTATGAGGCAGTTCACCGGTCTCTTTAAATTCACGCACAAAATCGGCTGCTCTATTAGCGATATTCACGCGTGAATGATCATCAATCATCAAATCTTTGATTGTAGCCTTTAATACTTCCTTCGGCATATGCATACTTGCAATCATTGAAGCCGTTTTACGACGCTCGTCGTCTATACGTTTTTGTTGACATGGTGTATATTCGACTTCGATTGAATCGCGGATAATTGATAATATTGGCACAAAGCCTTTTAATACATTTTGACATTTTGCAACGGATACACATTCATCACAATCATGTTTCTGTCCTGTGTATTCATATAATTTACCTAAACCACGGTCTACCATGTCTTTATTTACTTCTTGATCATTGTCAGCTAGAAATTGCTGGACACCTTTATTTTCAAGAATTTCCCGCTTCATTTGCTCGTACCGTTCTTGAAAAGTTTGTGAATCCATCACTTTTCTAAGTTGATTATTAATCGGTTCCATGTGAATCCACCTGCCCTTCTTCTATTCCTAGTTTTTCGAGAATTTTTCGTCGTTCCTCTTCAAAATCGGTATTGCTTTTAACTGCTTCTTTTGATGTTTCTTTTATAGTAACTTCTTTTTTCTGTTTCTTTTCTTTATTTTTATTAAACCAGTCAGGTACTTTTTCTTCTCGCCCACCACTATAGCGTTTTTTCGCCACTGGTTTTTGCTCAGCTGTTTTCCATTCCATATATTGCTTATGCTCTTTACGCGCTAAATCCATTGCTTCTTTCGCCGTTTTCACACCTTTTCGCATCCAATGCGATGCGATCTTTTCGACATAATTTTTCGTTAACTTCATATCTGTACGTAAAAGAACATACTGAAGTAAGGCATTTACAACACCTATAGGCATTTGATATTGGAGGACAAGGTTTTGGGCAAGCTGAATATCAGCAGGGATTGGTTCTTTTCCATCAGCAATATCACGTAAGACATCAATTGGAGCAGTTGTTTCTAGATAATGAATCAATAATTCTTCCTTCGACTGTACAACTTGCTCTTTTGTACTCTTTTTCTCTACTTCTTTAACTACTGATTGGAAAGCATGTTGCATAGCAGGTGGTTCTGTAGAAACAGTCAATTTATAATAATCAGCTGCTGATTTCTTTAGCCTTGACTCGGATAATATCATATGATCATCTAAAGCGAGCATAACAACTTTCTGCATATCTAATGGTGTTAAATTATATAAAAAAGCTAGCTTCGCAATCGTTGCATTCGCTTCAGCAGTAAGTGCTGAAGATGGTACAAGTTGTTCTGACAATCCAGCTCTAAGTAAAGAAAAATCAAAATCCTCATAGTTAAATGGTAGTTCTTTAGGCTTCTCTTTTTCCTCAACTGTTTGCTCATTCGCAAAGGATGGTAAATGATGCTGCACAGGACGATAAACATCTGTAAATGTTCGTGACACTTCCTGATAGCCATCATTTGATGGACCTTTTTGAACAAAACGTTGGCGCAATTGTCTATAGGCTTGTTCACCAATTTTGCTAAATAAAAACATTGATAATAATGGATCATTAAAAAAAGCTGATGCTTCTAAGGGGGGCAATACGTCGTACATAAACGAGCGTACACCCTCGGAATCCTTACGCCAAGTGCGCATTAAACCAATAGCTTCTAACGCTATGCGTGACTCGAAAATTTTAGCAATCGGCATGTCAAGCGAATTCATCAAATGGTAATGTGATATTTCGGCTTCAGTCGCACTTTCCCCCTCAGCCCAAAGCATGAAATATAAGCTAATGGGTTCAACACCTATTAACGGCTGATATAGCAGTGTAATAAGCTGGCGATCATAGCTCGATACAGGAAATGGCATTCGAATGGACAATCGATCAACGGGCTGTATTTCTTTATATAAATGCACCACGATCACCGTCCTCCATATCACATTTATTTGTCATCGGATTGTCTTTCTATTAATTCTTTTAATTCGTCAATAAAGACATTAATATCTTTAAATTGACGATATACAGAAGCAAATCTTACATAAGATACTTCGTCAATTTTTGCTAGGCGATCCATAATCATTTCACCGACGTCTTCTGTCTTCACTTCTGAATTACCAATTCTACGTAGATCTTGTTCTATAGCAAATACTAATTCCTCTAATTCATTAAGGGCTACCGGGCGTTTTTCACATGCTCGAATAAGGCCTCGCAAAACTTTTTCACGGCTAAATTCCTCCCGTGAACCATCTTTTTTCACAACAATTAATGGCATTTCTTCAACTTTTTCAAACGTAGTAAAACGATATGCACATGACTCACATTCTCGACGCCTACGGATTGCCTTATTGTCATCTACCGGTCTTGAGTCAATAACTTTTGTTCCATTAAACTGACATGCTGGACATTTCATATTTTTTCTCTCCTGATTGCAAAACATTTTAGTTTATCTATTATATCAAATAATGCCTTAAAAAATCGAAAAAATGCAGTGGAAATTCTCTGATGCATGATAAAGATACTGTTTTAGGACAATATAGGGTCGATAAAAACAGAAAAAACAGACATATGTTCATCATTTATATGCTATTTTGTCTAATCTTAAATCAAAAAACCCTTTCTAGTACATTACTAGAAAGGGCTCTATTATATTAAATTTAAGCGTTTACAGACGCCTTAAGTGCAGCTGCAACTTTTCTCGTTAAATCTACTACTCGAGTTGAATAACCCCATTCGTTATCGTACCAAGCAAGTACTTTTACTTTACGAGTACCGATTACCATTGTAGTTAAACCATCAATCGTAGCTGAAGCTGGGTTTGTATTGTAATCTACTGATACCAAAGGTTCCATTGTGAAATCTAAAATTCCTTTTAGTGAACCAGCAGATGCTGCTTTAAACGCTTCATTCACTTCTTCAACCGTGACATCTCTGTTTAAATCTACTACTAAGTCTACTAATGAGACGTTTGGAGTTGGAACGCGAAGTGCCATACCATGTAACTTACCTTCTAGTTCTGGTAATACTAGAGTTAGAGCTTTAGCAGCTCCTGTTGAAGTAGGAATAATTGAAGCAGCACACGCACGAGCACGACGTAAGTCTTTATGTGGATTATCAATATTTTTTTGATCATTTGTATATGAATGTACAGTTGTCATTAAGCCATTGTCAATTCCAAAAGTATCATTTAATACCTTAGCAACTGGCGCAAGACAGTTTGTAGTACAGCTTGCATTTGAAATTACATCATGTTTTGTAAGGTCTAATTTTTCGTCATTAACACCCATTACAATTGTTACATCTTCATTTTTCCCAGGTGCTGTTAAAATAACTTTTTTAGCTCCTGCTTCTAGATGCAATGCTGCTTTTTCACGAGCATTGAATTTACCTGTTGCTTCGATAACGATATCAACATTCATTTCTTTCCAAGGTAAGTTCAACGGATCACGTTCACTAATAAGTTCAACACGTTTGCCATTTATGATTAGGGCTTTTTCTTCAAATTGTACGTCCCCATCAAATTTCCCGTGATTTGTGTCATACTTAATCAAATGTGCTAACGTTTCAGCTGGGTAACTAGCATTAATTGCAACAATATTTAAATCATCTTGAAGTATCGCTTGACGGAACACCATGCGACCAATGCGGCCAAATCCGTTAATAGCAATAGAAACTGTCATGAATAATATCCTCCTGTAACTGCGTTATACTTATTTTATTAATTCGAAAATTAGTATAACACATTTTCAAGAAAGTAAAACCTATTATGATGAACATTTAAAAGTTTGTAAATTCTGATTTTTCCGAAATACATCATTCAATCACATTCCACTTACGTAATATTTTATGCAATTGCTCACTCGTTGACTTGAGCGATTCATTATTATAAATAACTGCATCAGCACCTTTTTCCTTTTCAGATAACGGTAGTTGAGAACTAATTCTCGCCTTAGCTTCTTTTTCAGATAAATTATTACGTTCCATTAAACGCCGTAATTGTGTTTCTTCTGTGACAGATACAACTAAAATTTTCTCAACAAAATGTTGAAGGTGACTTTCAAACAATAACGGAATATCCATTATAACAAAACGTGCACCATGTTTTAATAGTTCATCACGTTGGCGAAGCATTTCACGGCGAATAGCTGGATGTATAATATCGTTTAACGTTTTACGTGCTGCAGGTTTATGAAAGATAATATTTCCTAGTTTAGGGCGATCAAGCGTACCATCATCTAACAGAACGTCCTCGCCAAATGCTTCTACTATATTTCTTAGCGTTTCCGTCCCAGGTTCTACTACTACACGTGCTACTATATCAGCATCAACAATCGGCAATTGTAACCCTTTTAGCATTTCTGCAACTGTACTTTTACCACTCGCAATACTTCCTGTTAATCCAATAATCATGTATATCACACCTTTAATGTTGGCAATTGGGGCAATAAACTGAGTTTCTGCCACCAATTATCTTTTGTTTAGTATTTCCATTACAAACCGGACAAATCTTTTTCCCATACATTTTCAAGCGATGTTGCATACTGCCCGCTTCCCCATTAATATTCCGGTAATCCGAAATGGTTGAGCCGCCAATATCAATACTCTCTTGTAAAATATGAACAATTATCCCGAAAAGTTCAATTTTACGTTGTTTACTAATTCGAGACAATTTACGTGCTGGATGAATGTTCATCTTAAATAACGCTTCCGTCGCATATATATTGCCGCAACCAGCAATTACATGTCCGTCCATAATTACTTCTTTAACTGACTTATTTGCATATTTCGTCAGATTTGCTTTTTCGAGAAAATAAGGTAGAGCTTCATCTGAAAAAGGCTCAGGTGCCATTTCAAGTAGTGGCGGATGCTCTGCTAGCTCATGCAAAAAGCGCATTTCACCAAAACGACGAATATCAGAATAGACAAGCCACTCGCCATCATCGAACTGGATTAAAACATGCGCATGTTTTTGAAACTTCTCTTCAGTAATTTCACTAACTTGCGATACATGGAACCATGCGCCCGTCATACCTAAATGGTTGACGAGCAGATATGGATCCCCCTTTTTCTCCAAGTGGAAAAAGATATATTTTGAGCGTCGTTCGATGCTTTTTATAGTCATGCCTTCAATCGCTTGTTGAAAAGAATCAGGATCAACTGCTTTAATAATACACTCTTTGCCTTGTTCTTTCGCCTGTCTAATAATTTTTGAAATCATCACATGATGAATCTTTTTCCCCGTAACGACCGGCTGTAATGAACGCACAACACCTTCTACTTCTGGTAATTCTGGCATGCGATCACTCCTTTATTTTGTATCATACCAAGTTGGGCCAAATGCAAAATCGGCTCTTAGTGGTACATTTAGTTCGAATGCATTCCCCATTACTTCTGGTACTAACTTTTTAAGAATTGCAATTTCCTCTTTCGGTGCTTCAAAAATTAACTCATCGTGTACTTGCAAAAGCATTTTCGTTTGTAAATTTTGCTCTTTTAATACCGCTGCCATATCAATCATTGCTTTTTTTATAATATCAGCTGCACTACCTTGAATTGGCGTATTCATAGCAGTTCGCTCTGCAAAGCTACGTAAATTGAAGTTTGAACTTTTCAGGTCTGGCAGATAGCGTCGTCGATTTAAAATAGTAGTCACATAGCCATGTTGTTTCGCTTCTTCAACGATATTTTTCATATAGTCTTGTACACCTGGGAAGCTCACGAAATATCGTTCAATGAAATCTGCCGCTTCTTTTCGTGTAATATCTAAGTTTTGAGATAGACCGTAATCGCTAATACCATAAACTATTCCGAAGTTAACTGCTTTGGCTGCACGACGCATGTCTGATGTTACTTCCTCTTCTGCCACATGGAATACATTCATCGCAGTATTCGTATGAATATCCGAACCATTTTGGAATGCACTAATTAGATTTTCGTCACCACACATATGAGCTAATACACGTAACTCGATTTGTGAATAATCAGCCGCGAAAAGGAGCCAATCTGGATTTGAGGGAACGAATGCTTGGCGTATTTTACGCCCCTCTTCAAGTCTTACTGGTATGTTTTGCAAATTTGGATCTGTTGAACTTAAGCGGCCTGTTGATGTTAATGCTTGCTGGAACCTTGTATGAATTTTTTGATCTTCTACGTGAATTTCTTTCAATAAACCTTCTATATACGTTGATTGCAATTTCCCAAGCTGACGATACTGTAAAATATGACGAATTATTTCGTGTTCTGGCTCTAGTTTTTCTAATACATCTGCGGCAGTAGAATAACCTGTTTTTGTTTTCTTAATAACAGGTAACCCCAATTTTTCGAACAAAATAACACCTAACTGTTTCGGTGAATTAATATTAAAAGATTGACCAGCGATTGAATAAATATCTTCCTCAATCGCTTTTAGTTTCGTTGTTAAATCATGCCCCATTTCAACAAGTCGTTCACGATCAACTGTGATACCTTCACTTTCCATTTCACTTAATATTCCAGCTAGTGGTAGCTCTAATTGTTTATACAACCCAAATTGTTCATTTTCTCGAAGAAGTTGCTCCAACTTTGGTTGTAAAATGTATACCGCATTTGCTTTACGACAAGCATGCTCCGCAACAGCTTCTATTGCCGGAGTAGCTTTTTTTGCACCTTTACCATATACATTGTCATTTGATAGGACATCAGTATAACCAAACTCTCTCGAAATGGTTGCGACATCATCAGAAGGGATTGCAGGATTCACAATATATGCAGCTAATAGCATATCGAATTCCACGCCCGCTAATTTAATACCATCACGTAATAATGCGGCTTGCGCTGCTTTTGAATCGACAATATACTTCTTCTTTGAAGAATCTTCTAACCATTCTTTTAACGTTGAAGAAGCGATTGCTTTGTCGTAAGGAATATAATATGCTTGCTTGTCATCTACTAACGCTATTCCAAATCTGTCACAAGTATGATAGTGCTCATCAGCAAGTTCAATATGTACAGCCATCGCATCCTGTAATTGCTCTGCTGATATATCGTCTAATATAGAAAAAATTAGTTCCTTCGTTGTTGTCGCTTCTGATTCAAATTCACTTTTTTCGATTAATGATTTAAAAGATAAATCTTGCCACAATGAAAACAGCTCATCTACATTTGGACCACCATATACTAAGTCATCAAGCGTAATAGTAATGGGTGATTGACGATCAATCGTTGCTAGCTGTTTGCTCATTTTCGCTTGTTCTTCATTGGTCGTAAGTTTTTCTTTTAACTTTGCACCACTCACGTGTTCTACATTTTCATATAGTTCTTCAATAGTTGGATATTGCTTTAATAATTTGATAGCTGTTTTTTCACCCACACCAGGTACGCCAGGTATATTGTCTGATGCATCCCCCATTAGACCTTTCATATCAATAATTTGCTGAGGCATTAAACCATATTTTTCTTGAATATGATCTGGTGTATATTTTTCAATATCTGTCATACCTTTACGCGTAATATAAACAGTTGTGTTCTTTGATGCCAGCTGCGTTAAGTCTTTATCTCCTGTAACAACGATAACTTGTAGCTTTTGGTCTTCAGCTTGTTTACTCAAAGTACCGATAATATCATCTGCTTCATACATCTCCAGCTCATATTGCTTAATACGATATGCATCTAATAATTTTCGTAAATACGGGAATTGCTCTGATAATTCAGGTGGTGTTTTCTGACGTCCACCTTTATATTCTCCGTATGTAGAATGACGGAATGTCGTTTTACCAGCATCAAATGCTACAAGCATTTTCGTTGGTTTTTCCTCTTCTAATATTTTCTGTAACATCGTAGTAAAGCCATAAACCGCATTTGTGTGAATACCGCTATCATTTGTTAATAGTGGTAAAGCAAAAAATGCTCGATAAGCTAAGCTATTTCCATCTAAAAGTAGTAGCTTTTCCTTTGTCATGTGTACACTCTCCTCATTCTTCTTACTCATTTGAGCTGTTTGCTTTATATGTTATTATGCGCGGAATTTCTTTTTTCCTAAACGTCAAAAAGCCGTCTCTCTTTTCTATTTTACCATGCGTGTAAGTAGAAAGGAAAATGACGGCTAATAAAAATACGAAAAAATGTTCGCATTTTATTATTACTATATTCTGCTATTTAAAACCTAAAAAAGAATCTAGGAAATCCTAGATTCTCGCTTCCATAAACACTGGTTGAAGGGGGCTTCGAATATTATATTAACAAAGGATTATGAAGAGTATATATATAAATTGTAAAGAGTGTGTTAATTTGGTTGTTTTTCCGGCAAAATAACACGCATTGTCGTCCCTTTACCAACTTCACTCTCCACTTGTATTTTACCGTGATGCGCCTCAATTAAATGCTTTACAATCGCAAGACCTAGCCCTGTTCCACCCGAGTTACGACTACGAGCTCGATCAACACGATAAAAGCGTTCAAATATCCTTGGAATTTCGGGTTTCTCAATCCCAATCCCTTCATCAACGATTTCAATGATGCCATTTTTATTTTGTTCATATAACTTCACTTTAATTTTCGTATTCTCTGGAGAGTAAGTAATCGAATTCGTCATTAAATTCATAACAACTTGAATTAGCCGATTTGAATCACCTTCAACTACAACATCCTGCTCAATTTCAGCTTCGAATGATATGTTTTTTTCCTCAATACGTGGCACTGTCATTTCAGTGGCTCTTACAATAACATCCTTTAAACTTGTCTGTTCAATATTGACTGTAAAACCGTGCTTTTCAATTTTTGATAACTCAAGCAAATCTATAATAAGCATTTGCAGGCGATTACTCTCTTTATTAATAATTTCTAAAAAGGACAATAATGTCCCTTGATCCTTGTATGCGCCGTCTAATAACGTTTCTGAAAAGCCTTTAATCGATGTAATAGGGGTGCGTAATTCATGTGATACATTTGCTACGAAGTCCTTACGTATTTGCTCCAGCTTTTTCAATTCCGTAATATCATGCATGATAATCACAATCCCTAACCAGTGACCATGCTCTCCTATAACAGGAGCACCATATACTTCCATATGTCGAAATTCTTGTTGAATTTCTATTTGCATTTGCTTACGATATGTTATTTCTGTCATAAAGACATGGTCTACGAATTGTTCTAACTCATTCGGTAAACCTAACTCGCGGAAAACCTGTTTATAGACTGTATTGTAGGGCACATCGAATAATTCCAAAAACACTTTATTAACAATGGATATATGCCCTTCCTTCCCAATCATTATAAGTGCACTACCCATATTCTCAATCAGCGTTTTGAGGCGCTCTTGCTCAATCTCGCGAATCATCATAATATCTTGCAAGTTACGAGCAAGGACATTAACCGCATTACTTAGTTGGATCGTGGGTGATTCGGCATTTTCATATGCCCTTGCACGATAATTTCCTTTTGCTAACTCTAACGCTGTATTTGTTACATTGTCTATAGGCTGAGCTAAATTCTTTATCAAGCGCGAAGTAATAATCATCAGTAATATAAAGGTAATTATTAAAGCGATAATAAGCATAATCCATAGACGAATTCTTATATCCGCTAATTCACTTCCGCCAAAATCAAGTGGCAAGACATCTATTATTGCACGTTCTTGCTCTACAGTTAAATCGATCCTTTGTTTTTCAATTGCATGTAAAATATTCTCATGCGATCGAAGGGAATTAGAGCGTATCGAATCTTCTACATATACAGGAAAAAGCTGGCCTAGTATAAAACCAAGACCAGCTAGCGCTGTACCATACAGAAATCCAAAAGCAATGAGCAGCCTAGCTCTAAGAGATTTCATCATAGCTTCGGCTCCTCAAATTTATAACCTAAACCTCTTATCGTTTTTATGAACTTTGGTTTGCGACTATTTTCTTCAATTTGTTCACGCAAGTGGCTAATATGCACATCAACAATCCGCGTATCTCCCGCAAAATCATAATGCCATACAGCACTTAGTAGCTGATCGCGTGTTAACACACGATTTTTATTTTCCAATAAATAAACAAGCAGCTCAAATTCTTTCGGAGTGAATTCTAACACTTCCTCTCCTAAGAAAGCTTCAAAGCGGTCAGGGAATACTTGCAGTTGTCCAAATGAATAAGTTTGTTCAATATGCTCTTCTTCTTTCACTACCTCAGTCACTTTAGAACGGCGTAATACCGCTTTAACCCTAGCCATTACTTCACGTGGACTAAAGGGTTTTGTCATATAATCATCTGCACCAAGTTCAAGACCCAGTACTTTATCGAACTCATCGTCTTTTGCAGTTAACATAATAATTGGTGTATTGATTTTCTTAATACGTAACTCCTTGCAAACTTCCATGCCATCCATTTTAGGTAACATTAAGTCTAATAATAGTAAATCTGGCTTTTCCAAAATTGCTTTGTGTAAACCGTCTTTCCCGTCATTCGCAATTACTACATCGTATCCAGCCTGTTGGAGATTGTATTGTAATAATGTTGCAATTGAAATTTCGTCTTCTACTACAAGTATTTTATTTGTCATGTTTGTTTCCTCCGCAATTGATTTGAAACCCCCATTTCAAACCTTTGCTACTAGATTTCTTCTTTCTTATTTGCAGACTCGTCTTGTTCGCGATTCGGCGGATTTACTGTCACTTTACCTTGCATGACTAGAATGCTGTCATCATTGTGCCCGTTAATATTCACAGTTACTTCATTAAGCTCTTTATTTACTTCGATTACTTCAAGTAAAATTTGAATCGTATCATTATGATATACCGGATGTGGATATTCAAATTGCTGAGAAGTAATATAAGAACCAGGGCCCGGAATATATTTTGAAATAGCTGATGTTACAACACCATTCAACATGATTGTAGGCACTACAGGTTTTTGAAAACTAGTCTGCGAGGTAAAGTCATGTTGTATGTATAGAGGATTACTGTCATTGGTTAAGCCGAGATATAATAGTAAGTCTTTATCTTCGATTTTCTCTGTTAGTTGTAATGATTCGCCAACAGATAACTCTTCAATTTTTTTACCTAACTTCCTCTTCTTGCCAAGTAACACAATATTCCCCCTTAAATAATTTGTTAATTCAATAGTATCAATAATCAGTAAAAAAAGACAGTATGATTGCATACATATAATATATTGTCTGAATTTTTTTGATACTATAAAAAAACGAGAAGGTAAAAACCTACTCGTTTTAAAAAGTATATAAATCAAGCTAGAACTTTCATAACATTTTTAACCGCTTCTGCAGAGTTATCTAAAGCTACTTTTTCTTCTGTTGTTAAGTCTAATTCAATAATTGATTCGATACCGTTAGCGCCTAGTATTGTTGGTACACCTAGGTAGATATCATTGTAACCATATTCGCCTTCTAGATAAGCGATAGATGGTAATACACGACGTTGGTCTTTAATTATTGCTTCAGCCATTTCAACTAATGCTGCAGCTGGAGCGTAATAAGCAGAACCGTTACCAAGAAGATTTACAATTTCAGCCCCACCGTTACGAGTACGATCAACGATTTCTTCTAAACGCTCAGCAGGTATTAGTTTTTCTAGTGGAATACCTCCAGCGAATGAGTAGCGAGTTAGTGGTACCATTGTGTCACCGTGGCCACCAAGTACAACGCCAGTAATATCTTTAACTGAGATGTTTAACTCTTCAGCGATGAATGAACGGAAACGAGCTGAATCAAGAACACCTGATTGACCGATTACGCGGTTTTTAGGGAATCCAGATTCTTTATAAACTGTGTAAGTCATTGCATCAACTGGGTTTGTTAAAACGATAATTGTTGCTTCAGGAGAGTGTTTTACAATTTCTTTTGTTACGGCTTTCATAACACCTTGGTTGATTTGAACTAAATCATCGCGGCTCATTCCTGGTTTACGCGCAACACCAGCAGTAATAATTACTACGTCTGAATTAGCAGTATCAGCATAATTAGAAGTACCCATTACACGTGCGTCAAAACCTTGTACTGGAGAAGCTTCAAACATGTCAAGAGCTTTACCTTTTGTTGGGTTTTCAGCTTGTGGAATGTCTACTAATACAACATCACCAAGTTCTTTTTGTGCGGCTAAAAAAGCAGATGTAGCGCCAGTGAAACCGCCACCGATTACAGAAATTTTACTACGTTTCAAAGTCATTTGAATACGCCCCTTTTATTATATATGTAAAGAGGGAAAAGGGATAAGCACCCGATTCCCTCTTTCATCTAGTCTAATATTACAGGTTTTTAATTAATTCATCGGCAAATGCAGAACATTTAACTTCTGTAGCGCCGTCCATTAGACGTGCAAAGTCGTAAGTTACAACTTTAGAAGCAATTGTTTTTTCTACTGATGCAGTTACTAAATCTGCAGCTTCTTTCCAACCTAGGTGTTCAAGCATAAGAACGCCAGAAAGTAATACTGAAGATGGGTTTACTTTATCAAGACCTGCATATTTTGGTGCTGTACCGTGAGTAGCTTCGAAGATCGCATGTCCACTTACATAGTTAATGTTAGCTCCTGGAGCGATACCGATACCACCAACTTGAGCAGCTAATGCGTCAGAGATGTAGTCACCGTTTAAGTTCATTGTTGCAACAACATCAAACTCTTTTGGACGAGTTAAGATTTGTTGTAAGAAGATATCAGCAATAGAATCTTTAACTAAGATTTTACCAGCAGCAAGTGCTTCTGCTTGTGCTTTATCAGCAGCTTCAGCGCCTTCAGCTTCTTTGATTGCATCATATTGGTTCCAAGTGAACGTCTGATCAGCAAATTCTGTTTCAGCTAGTTCGTAACCCCAAGTTTTGAATCCACCTTCAGTGAACTTCATGATGTTACCTTTGTGTACTAAAGTTAAAGATTCGCGTTTTTCTTTAATAGCATAGTTAATAGCAGCACGAACTAAACGTTGTGTACCTTCTTTAGATACTGGTTTAATACCGATACCTGAAGTTTCTGGGAAGCGGATTTTGTTAACGCCCATTTCAGTTTGAAGGAAGTTGATTAGCTTTTTAACTTCATCTGAACCTTCAGCATATTCGATACCAGCATAGATATCTTCTGTGTTTTCACGGAAAATAACCATATCAGTGTCTTCAGGACGTTTAACTGGAGAAGGAACACCTTCGAAGTAACGTACAGGACGTAAACAAACATAAAGGTCAAGTTGTTGACGTAATGCTACGTTTAGAGAACGGATACCGCCACCGATTGGTGTAGTAAGAGGTCCTTTAATTGCGATTAAGTATTCATTGATAGCATCAAGAGTTGCTTGTGGTAACCATTCGCCAGTTTGGTCGAATGCTTTTTGACCAGCAAGTACTTCTTTCCACTCGATAGATTTTTCGCCATTGTAAGCTTGTTTTACTGCTGCATCGATTACACGTGATGCCGCTGCCCAAATATCTGGACCGATTCCGTCACCTTCGATGAATGGAATGATTGGATTGTTTGGTACGTTAAGTACGCCATTTTCAACTACGATTTTACCGTTAGACATAAACTAATTGCCTCCTAATATTCATAATCAAAGGGCTGGTACCAAAACCTAGCACCGCCCTCGACTTTTTTATTATACCAATTATCTTTCGTTTACAGGTACATATTTTTGCATTCCTGGTCCAACATACTCAGCACGTGGACGGATTAAACGGTTGTTAGCATATTGTTCAAAAATGTGAGCTACCCATCCAGATACGCGTGAAACCGCGAAGATTGGTGTGAATAAATCGTGATCGATACCTAAAGAATGGTATACAGATGCTGAATAGAAATCTACGTTTGGTGGTAGATTTTTTTGTCCAGTCACCATTTCATGGATTTTCACTGACATTTCATAATACTCAGGTTGTCCAGTTAATTTAGTTAACTTTTCAGACATAACTTTTAAGTGTGGAGCACGTGGATCACCTTTGCGGTATACGCGGTGTCCGAAGCCCATGATTTTAACTTTGTTAGCTAATTTATCGTTGATATAATCTTCAACGTTTTCAACTGAACCAATTTCAGAAAGCATTTTCATAACCTGTTCGTTAGCGCCACCGTGTAATGGACCTTTAAGTGCGCCAATTGCAGCAGTAACACCTGAATATACATCAGATAATGTAGCTACACATACACGAGCAGTAAATGTAGATGCATTTAATTCGTGGTCAGCATGTAATACTAATGCTTTGTTAAATGCTTCAACAGCGATTGCTTCTGGTTCTTTACCAGATAACATATAAAGGAAGTTTGCAGCATAGCTTAATTCTTTCTTAGGTGCTACTGGCTCTAAACCTGCACGAATACGTGAGAACGCAGTTACAACAGTAGAAATTCTAGCTTGTAATTTGATTGCTTTACGATAGTTTGCTTCGTCAGACATATCCTCAGCATCTTCATCATATAAAGCTAGTAAAGAAACTGCTGTGCGTAATGCAGCCATTGGGTGTACAGATTTGATGTCATAAGTTTTGAAGTGATCTAATACCGCTTGTGGCACTTCCATATTGTCAGCTAATTGTTGTTTCAATTCAGCTAATTCGTCTGCTTTAGGAAGACGTGTGTGCCATAGTAGATAAACTACCTCTTCAAAAGATGCATTGTCTGCTAAGTCATCAATGTTGTAGCCAACATATGTAAGAGTATCATCAATAATAGAACTGATTTTAGTCTCTGCTGCTACGACACCTTCTAATCCGCGTGTTGCTGTCATAATATATCGCTCCTTCTTCTTAAAATGTATTAGATTACATTACATTACAAAAAATTACATAAATGCAACCTACTTTTTCGATATGAACCTATAAGTAAATCGCTTACATTGATATTATAATAAATTTTGACGGCTTTGTGAATGAAAAGCCGTTATTTCATTAGAAAAACAGAATTTAAACAGAAATATCGTATTTTGTAGAAAAAAATCAACATTAACAAGGATGAAAAAATCACATTTATTAAAGGATGATGTTTTGTTACAAGAGAAAATCAAGAAATCCACCATGTATCGAATCCAACTATTCGTACTAATTGCACTACTATTAGGATTATGTTGGTTAGTTTTACCTGTATCTCTTGCGATTTTAACAGCTTACTTCGCACATCCATTACAAAAGTATTTATTTTCGAAATTAAAATTACCTCGATGGTTTGCCGCATTAACTACCGAGGCTATTATTTTATCCATTTTCATCGCAGCTATACTATTTTTAACTTCTGTTTTAATCGAAACATTACCAGAGATTAAACGCATAATTACCCAAGTTGAGTTTTTCTCTGATATGCAATCAATGTTACTACTTAATTTACAGGAAAAATTTATTTCCCTAGTAGACATGGCTATGGAATCGCTTGTAAATATCGTGCAGTCTACTTTCCATAATCTAATTAATTTTACTTTTTATTTAGTAGCTTTATATTTTGCTTTATATGAAACAAGCAGGAATAGACTATGGTTCTTTATCTATTTTCCTGCTCGTTTTAGAAAACCTATTCAACGTGTCTATGAAGAGGCTGCTCAATTATTTGGTTACTTTCTGTCAGTAGAATTACGTTTATTACTCATGACATTTGCGCTTTTATCTGTCGGCTTAATGGTCCTTGAATTTTCATTTCCTGTTGGAAAAGCATTGCTCATCTCTGTTGCAGATAGTCTTCCTTTTTTAGGTATCGGTATTTTCCTTATCCCTATGTGTATATACTTCTTTGTAACAGGTAATGAGATGCTTTGTATTTATTTACTGGTCCTCTATGCCGTGATTCAGCTTTCAAGACAGTTCGCTGAATCGTATATGTGGGCGTCAACTTTACATATCCGTTCCGTTCATGCTTTTATGATAAGTGCCATTAGCTTATTACTCTTTGGCATTGCAGGCATTTTAATTAGCCCATTCTTATTACTACTTGCTGTAAAACTGAAAAAACACCCTATTTTTGTATCAAAATAACTTGGCCGTTTTTCATCTTTTTACGTAACCAGTAATATAACATTGGTTTAAAGAGGTTTCTCGTTGGACTGAATACTAAAAGAATACCAATAATATCAGATACAAAACCTGGCAAGACTAAAAACACTCCACCGATAAATATAAGCAATCCATTTATCATGGCATGACCCGGTGGTTGTCCATTTTGTATAGCTTGTTGGATATCTCGAAAAGCTTTAACTCCTTGCGTTTTGGCTAAATAGATTCCTAAAATACCTGTTACGACAATTAAAATTAGTGTATACATGGCACCAATTAGTTTGCCAGATAATAAAACAACGGCAATTTCTATAATCGGAATTAATATAAGAAACAGTAGGATTTTTTTCAATTTATTCACCTCTTTTAAAAAACAACCTCAGCTCAAATACGCTGAGGTTGTTTTTATATTACAAAATACTTGAACGTCCGTAGTAAATGACACCAGATACTGCGTCAATTGATAACTCTTGTCCATCACTAATCATCGTTGTAGCGTCTTTTACGCCCACAATAACAGGTATACCTAGACTCAAGCCAACAACTGCTGCA
The DNA here is from genome assembly GCF_050278625.1 of Viridibacillus sp. NPDC096237. Taxonomy (NCBI): domain Bacteria; kingdom Bacillati; phylum Bacillota; class Bacilli; order Caryophanales; family Caryophanaceae; genus Viridibacillus; species Viridibacillus sp. NPDC096237. Next base: position 21,523 of record NZ_JBNNTI010000007.1, read on the forward strand.
TGACTCGTAAGTCCACCTTCTTCAGTGATTAACCCCGCACATTTAGAGATAGCAGGCATCATATCACGATCCGAACCAATCGTTACAATGATTTTCCCTTCAGTATCTTGAGCTAGTGCTTGCTCTGCATTTCTTACGACTAAAGCTTTACCAATAGCAGCAGATTTACCAATCCCTTGACCTTTAGTTAGCATATCGCCGATTACATGAACTTTCATCAAGTTTGTTGTACCCGCTTCACCTACTGGCACACCACCTGTAATTACAACTAGATCTCCGTGGTGAACGTAGCCTTTGTTCAAACTTTCTTGGACAGTTAACTCTAGAATTTCATCCGTTGAACTTACTTTTGGTCCAACGATAGGGAATACACCCCATACAAGCGCTAATTTACGACATGTTTGTTCAGACGATGTAACTGAAATAATCGGTACACCTGGACGATACTTGGCAATCATTTTTGCTGTATGACCACTCTCAGTAGGTGCTAAAATAGCTGAAACTTGTAAGTTAAGAGAAGTATAAGCAACTGCTTGGCTAATTGCCTCTGTCATGCTAGCACCTTTCTCACGGCTACGTTTACTAACGATTGCACGGTGATCCAATGAATCCTCTATACGATTCGCAATTTTATACATTGTTTTTACAGATTCCACCGGGTAAAGTCCAGCTGCTGTTTCACCTGAAAGCATGATTGCATCTGTACCATCAAGGATAGCATTCGCTACGTCACTTGCCTCTGCTCGAGTAGGACGCGGATTACGTTGCATTGAATCCAGCATTTGTGTAGCTGTAATAACCGGTTTTCCTACTGTGTTACATTTTTGGATAAGGCTTTTTTGAACAATCGGTACTTCTTCTGCTGGAATTTCAACACCAAGATCGCCACGAGCAACCATTAAACCGTCGGAAACTTGGATGATTTCATCGATATTATCGACGCCTTCTTGGTTTTCTATTTTAGGAATAATCTGGATGTATCCACCGTTATTATTTTCTAAAAGCTCACGGATTTCTAATACATCTGATGCACGACGTACAAATGAAGCAGCTATAAAATCTACACCTTGTTCGATACCAAATAGAATATCTTGTGCATCCTTTTCCGTAATACCAGGTAATTGCACTGAAACACCCGGTACATTCACGCCTTTTTTGTTTTTAAGTAGACCAGCATTTTCAATTACAGTATGAATTAATCCGGCCTCAATACTTTTACCAGTTACACGTAATTCAATTAAGCCATCATCTAGTAAAATAATTGAACCTTCTTCAACATCGTCGATTAATTTTTCGTAAGTAATAGAAAAAATTTCTTTGTTTCCAAGTACTTCAGTCATTGAAATATCAATTGTTTGACCTGTTACTAATTCAACAGCGTCATTTTCCATTGAATGAGTGCGAATTTCAGGACCTTTTGTATCGAGTAAAATAGCTACAACTTGTCCAGTTTTTTTCGCTGCTTCACGAATGCTTTTGATTCTTGCTGCGTGTTCTTCATGACTACCATGCGAAAAATTTAAACGAGCTACGTTCATTCCAGCTTCAATTAATTGAACTAAAATTTCTTGCGATTCACTAGCGGGACCAATAGTACATACAATTTTTGTTTTTCTCATCTGCTCGACCACTCCAATTTATTTAAATCGATAATTCTTTTGATAAAGTATACATCGACAAATCTGTATTACGTTCTTTCTTAAATGCCTCTGCTAAGTCATAGTCTACCACCACATGATTCCTCATGCCAACTGCAAGGCCACCACGGTTCTCTATTAATAATTCTACCGCTCTTGCAGCAAAAGTACTTGCCAGTACACGGTCGCGTGCTGTCGGCGAGCCACCACGTTGGATATGACCTAAAACCGAGACTCTTGTTTCAATATTTTTTTCTAATAGCTTTTTTGCCAAATCACTAGCTGACATAACACCTTCGGCAACTATTATAATACTATGCTTTTTCCCACGCTCATAACCTTGTTCTAAACGTGTGACAAGTTCATCTAAATCATGTGGTACTTCAGGAATCAATATAGTTTCAGCTCCACCCGCAAGACCAGCCCATAAAGCTAAATCCCCCGCATCACGTCCCATTACCTCAATGATAAATGTGCGTTCATGAGATGTTGCTGTATCACGAATTTTATCAATACTTTCAATTACCGTATTCAAAGCTGTATCAAAACCTATTGTATAATCTGTTCCTGGAATATCATTATCAATGGTTCCCGGCACACCTACGCAAGGGAAACCATGCTTCGTTAACTCTAAGGCCCCTCGATATGAACCATCTCCACCAATTACAACTAACCCTTCGATACCATGCTTTTTCAACTGTTCAATTGCTTTGAGTTGTCCTTCTTCTGTTTTGAATTCAAGACAACGCGCAGAGTGTAATTTCGTACCCCCTCGTTGAATAATATCCCCTACAGAACCTCGATCTAAACTTTCAATTTGACCTTCTATCAAGCCTTGATAACCATAGTAAATACCTGCAACTTCTAAATCATGATATAAAGCTTTCCTGACAACTGCACGAACAGCTGCATTCATGCCTGGTGCATCTCCGCCACTTGTTAAAACACCAATCTTTTTCATATGATTCATTCCTCCTACAAGCGTCACTATTAAAACATTAACACGAAACTGTATTCTGTGTCAGTATTGCGTCGAAAGAAATAGGCTGTTTCATGTATCAAATTTATCGATACAGAATCAGCCTACCCTCAAAATTGTAATTATTCGGCAAAAACACCAATTTCTCTAAATTTATCATAACGATTTTGAATAAGTTCGTCACCTGATAAAGTTTGTAGTTGTCCTAATGAATTGCTTAAAACAGATTTCATATTAAGTGCTTGTTGCACTACATCATTATGCGCGCCACCTAATACTTCTGGAATAATCTCATCTATAATTCCTATCTCTTTTAAGTTAGGTGCAGTAATACGCATAGCTTCAGCTGCTTTTTGCGCTAAAGTCGCATCTTTCCATAATATTGATGCTGCACCTTCTGGTGAGATGACAGAAAGAGTTGCATTCTCTAACATATGGATTTGGTTTGCAACACCTAAAGCAAGAGCACCCCCACTACCACCTTCACCTATAACAATACTAATAACAGGAACTTTCAAACCTGCCATTTCGAATAGGTTGCGAGCTATAGCTTCACTTTGTCCACGTTGTTCAGCCGCTTTACCAGGATACGCACCTTTTGTATCAATCATACATATAATTGGTCTTGAAAATTTCTCGGCTTGCTTCATTAAGCGTATAGCCTTTCTATAACCCTCAGGATGAGGCATACCGAAGTTACGACGAATATTTTCTTTTGTATCCTTACCTCTTTGATGACCAATAATTGTAATTGGTTGTCCTTCAAAAGAGGCAATACCACCTACAATCGCCTCATCATCACCGAAGTTGCGATCTCCATGAAACTCGATAAAATCTTCGAAAATAGCATTTATATAATCTTTTGTCGTTGGACGCTCAGGATGTCTAGCAATCTGTACACGATCCCAAGGTTGAATGTTGTCATAAATTTCTTTTGCTAATTTACTAAAACGGTCCTCAAGTTGCTTAATTTCTTTAGACATATCTACATCTGCATTGGAAGTGAATTCTTTTAGTTCATTAATTTTTTCACGAAGCTGCATAAGGGGTGCTTCGAACGGTAAGTATTTCACCATTATTATTGCGCCTCCTTTACGTGAAGTTTAACAATTGTTGAAACTGTTTTGCGCATGTCTTTGCGATTTACTACGGCATCTAACTGACCATGTGCCAATAGAAATTCAGCAGTTTGGAAATCTTCTGGTAACTTTTCACGCACGGTCTGTTCAATAACACGACGACCAGCAAAGCCAATCAACGCTTTTGGTTCAGCTAAATTGATATCACCAAGAGAAGCAAAGCTTGCAGATACACCACCAGTTGTTGGATGTGTCATTATCGAAATAAATAAGTTACCTTCTGCACTATGACGTTGTAAAGCAACACTCGTTTTCGCCATTTGCATAAGAGATAACACACCTTCTTGCATACGAGCCCCACCGCTCGCTGTGAAAATGATGAATGGTACACTTAGTTCAGTGGCCTTTTCAATTGCACGGGTAATCTTCTCACCTACAACAGAACCCATTGAACCCATACGGAAATGTGAATCCATAATCGCTACAACAATTTGTTTGCCATCTAATTCACCAATACCTGTTAATACTGCTTCATTTAATCCTGTTTTCTTTATATCTGATTGGATCTTCTCAATATAACTAGGAAACTCTAATGGATTAACAGATTGCAAGTGATCATCCAATGATGTAAATGTACCTTCATCAAAGAAAATATCAACACGCTCTTGAGCTGTCATTTTGTAGTGATGATCGCACTTTGAACAAACTTTCAGTCCTTTCACTAAATCCTTTGTTAACTCTACATGACGGCATTCAGGACATTTAGTCATGATCCCTTCTGGCACATCATTTTCTTCGCGCTTTATAGAATTACGCGCTTTATTTTTAATTTTATTGGTTTTAAATAAATCTTTAATACTCATAAAATATCTCTCCCCTTATGTAGCAACTCGGTCCATTTCTCAAACCAGCTTATTGCTTCAGCAGTATTTCCTATCATTAATTCACTTATAAAGGCTTGTAACATAGGCTGTTCATGCTCGGTAGAAAGTCCACTATATATCTCTTTTCCATATTGCTTTAACAGGATCCACATTTTCAGTACTAGGCGATTTTCTGATACGATAACGATTTCTCGCATAATATCCTCACGTGCAATTACACCTTCAGTTTCAAGGTTACGCCACAAACTTTCCCATACCGGTAATTTACGTAATGTTTCATTTGAAGACACGATACGAATAGCATCTCTTTCAAGAATTTTTCGTGTTTCATTCACATTCTCTAGATCTGTTCCCTCCTGCAAAATGAAGGTAGACAATACTTCTACTAGTTTATGATTTCGAAAATCTGTTAAGAATGTCCCTTCGCCTCTACGCGTTTCAATGAGTCCAAGTAGCTCTAAACTACGTAGTGCTTCTCTTACAGATGACCTACCAACATTCAAACGCTCAGCTAGTACGCGCTCTGATGGGATTTTACCACCTGCCGGAATATTTTCATCACGTATTAATGCTCGTAGCTCACTGACAATTTGTAGAAACATTTTAGAAGTTGGTTTTTCTGCACTCATTGAATTTCTCCTTGGACAATATAAGTTTGAAATAGTGGTCTGACCACTTTTGATAATAGCATACAGAAAATCCCTCAAAGAGTAAAGTAAAAATAAAAAAACCGTGTGAAAGCCACACAGTTTTAGTCTTTTATCCTATTTTTCAGTTAGATTCGTCATCAATTTCTTTACAATCATTTGTGGTTTACCGTTACGCTGCTCTACAAAACCTTCTGCTAAAACAACTTGTTCTTCTTGTAACCATTCTTGAAAATGGATATATTCACGAGGAAAGATTGTTATTGAAAGCATTCCAGATTCATCTTCAAGATCAACAAACGCCATTTGCTCGCCTTTTTTAGTACGAATTTGCTTAATCCCAGAAACGATGCCGAGTATTTTCGCATATTTTCGACTTTGAAGTTCTAAAATATCAGTAGCTGATATTGAATCAAACTGCAATTCTTTCTTTAATTTCATAATTGGATGATCTGACATATAAAATCCCAGTACTTCTTTTTCATATTGCAATAACAACTTTTCCGGCATTAAACTTGCATCTGCATATTTTGGTTTACCAAATAAAAAATCACCATCACTTAATAAACTCTCTTCATCACTTGGTCGATATAAATTTGCATGCTTGACTACCGCTTCTATAGAAGCTAAAAGTTGTCCACGATCTCGCCCAAAGTCATCTAATGCTCCCGCTTTTATTAAAGGTTCTAATGCTTTCCTCGTAAAATGAACACCTGTCATATCAAGCGCAAAATCAAATAAATCAGACCAGTTGGAATGACCATTTTTTCGTAAGGTCAGAAGTTTTGTTAAAAATGATTGTGGTACACCCTTTATTGCCGAGAGTGCAAAACGAATAGCTCCGCTTTCCACCCGGAACGTGCGACCGCTCTGGTGAATGGATGGTGGTAATACGATTATTCCTTTTTGCTTCACTTCTTGCAACAAACGCATAAGACGATCTTGATTTCCTATTGCACTAGTTAAAAGTGCCGCGTAAAAATACGCCGGAAAATTCGCTTTTAAATACGCCATATGGTAAGAAATGACACTATATGCCACAGCATGACTTTTTGGAAAACCGTAATTTGCAAAACGAACAATTAAATCGTAAACTTCCTTCGCTACTTGCTCAGTGAATCCTTTTGCTACAGAGTTATTCACGAAATGCTTTTGTTCTGCATCTAATATTTCTTTTTTCTTTTTACTAACTGCTCGTCGTAAAACATCTGCTTCTCCCATTGTAAATCCTGCCATCACTGCAGCAATTTGCATGATTTGTTCCTGGTACACGATGACACCATAAGTCTCACTTAAAATAGGTTCAAGTATGGCATGTGGCATGTTTACTACTTCTCCACTATGTTTTCTTTTACTATACACAGGAATAAAGTCCATTGGACCAGGACGATATAATGCGTTGACTGCCACGATATCTTGAAAAACAGTTGGCTTTATATCACGTAATGCTTGGCGCATGCCGTCGGACTCTAATTGGAAGACACCTGTTGTATCACCTTGTTGCAATAATCTGAATGTCGCTTCATCGTGTAGGGGGATTTTTTCGAAATCAAGAAATTTCCTTGTATCATAATAAATCATTGAACGGATACGCTCTAAAATAGTTAGATTCCGCAATCCAAGGAAATCCATTTTTAATAAGCCAATGGATTCCACTTCTTGCATCGGCCACTGCGTTATATAAAGCCCTTCATTACCTGGCTCAATAGGGACTATATTTACTAATGGTTCGGGACAAAGAACAACACCTGCTGCGTGCGTTGATGCATTTCTTGGCAGCCCCTCTAAATTTAATGAGACTTCAAACCATTTTCGTCTTATATCTACAGCTGCAATCCAATCACGCAATGCTGCAGATTCCGCTAAAGCGTCTTTTAATGTAATGCCCACTTTATTTGGTATAAGCGACGAAATTGTCGACATCTCTTCACTAGTGAAGCCAAATACACGTGCAACATCTCTAGCAACTGCTTTAGCAGATAATGTACCGAATGTAATAATTTGCGATGTATATGTCTTACCATACTTATCAGCAACATATTGAATAACTTCTTGCCGGCGATGATCTGCAAAATCGACGTCAATATCCGGCATCGTAATTCGCTCAGGATTTAAGAAACGTTCGAATAATAAACCATATTGTAACGGGTCAACATCTGTAATACGTAATGTATATGCAACAAGGGAACTCGCTGACGAGCCACGTCCAGGACCCGTTAAAATTTGCTTACTTTTCGCATATTGAATATAATCTGAGACGATTAAAAAGTAATCTGCATAGCCCATTTCCTTTATAATCCCTAGCTCATAATGCAATCGATCTATATAAGCTACATTTGCATTTGGCACGCGCTCATGTAAACCTCTCAAGCTATTTATCTCAAGTAAAGAAGTAGCTGTCTCACCTTCTGGAGTTGGAAATTTAGGCATCAAAAATTTATCGAATGCTAGATCAACCTGACAGTCAAGCAACATTTGCTCGGTTGTCACAAGCCACTCAGGATAATCTGCAAACCACTCCTGCCATTGGTTATGATTAGGTACAAATTGTTGACGTTCCCGTGCGGTTAACTGATCACTATTGTTCATCTTCATACCTTGTTCAATTGCTCTTGCTACTTCAAATGAAAATGCATGCTCCTCACGAATAAAAGTACTGAGATGTGTAGCACAAATAGATAGTTCTTGTTCACAGCAATAACTGATAATGCTCTGTTCTAAATCAGACTTCATACCACCTGGTCGGTCGATCCCTACATATAATCTCCCTTTACCAAAAATATCTTGAAGTGCTTGTACATCTTCAAAAAAACCGTCTGCTGTCCAGTCAGGTGAAGTCATAGGTATCATCAGAATGCAGCCCTCATGGTAGCCCTCAAGCCAGCGTAATGGTAATACCTCTCCTTCACGAACGGAAATAGCAGAAGTCACTTTCAATAAATGTTGATATCCTTGCTGAGTTGCCGCATATAAAACGACTGAACGCACTTGCTGTTTTCCAAACTGTACACGAACAGTTAAACCAATAACTGGATGAATCTCAGCTTTTTTTAAAGCACGCCAAAAAGGCAACAAACCGTACAATTTAGAATTGACGATTGCTGCTGCCTTCGCATGTTCTTGCTGTAAGAAAGAAATGAGCTCATCAATGCGAATCGTACTTTTTAACACATCCGCAGCCGTCACAATTTGTGGATATACATTTTGCAACTTCATCTCTTCCTTTCTATAGTCAGTATTTCGCACAAAGTTCTTTTAATTTTGAGATAACCTCTTCAGATTCTTCCCATTTATAAATTGTTGCACCAGATGCCAATGGATGACCTCCCCCATTATATTGCTTTGCCAGAGTATTAATAATAGGTCCTTTTGAACGTAAGCGAACACGAATTTGATCAGCTTCTTCAACGAAAATTGCCCAAGCTTTGATCCCCTTCACATTACCTAATGACCCTACTAATAAAGAAGTATCAGAAGCCGTAACGCCAAACTCCTGTAATACTTCGCTCGTTAATTTAATATAAGCTGCACCATCATCATCCATCACAAAATTTTGGAATATATAACCTTGCATATGCAGCAATTCTCGGTCCAATTCATACATACCATCAAATAATTCTGTACGATCAAAATTGTATTTGATTAATTCTCCAACAGTGTAAAATGTCATTTCTGTTGTACTCGGATAGATAAAGCGTCCTGTATCTCCAACGATTCCAGCAAATAAGAAGCGGGCTGCTTTAGCGTCCATTTTCCAATCCGCTAATTCTTTTCCTTCAATGAATAATTCATAAATCATTTCACTACAAGAACTTGCATTTGTGTTGATCCAAAGTAAATCCCCATATGCATCATCATTTGGATGATGGTCGATTTTAATTACCAACTTCCCTAGTTTGTAACGTTGATCATCGATACGCTCTGTATTGGCCGTATCTGTAACAATGACAAGCGCATTCTCAAACTCATTATCAGCAACAACTTGAGGCTCCCCAAGAAATGAAAGTGATTCTTCATGATCCCCTGTTGTGTATACTGTTTTTTCCGGATATGTCGCTTGTAAAATAGCTTGTAAACCCATTTGTGAACCATAAGCATCTGGATCTGGTCTAACATGTCGATGAATGATAATTTTGTCATATTGTTTGATTGTGTCAATAATTTGTCGTTTCATTAAGATTCTCCTTTAGACTATAGTGGATTCCTAAATACATTCAGTACAAAGGGTAACATATTAGAATTTATCAAAGTATTTCTATAGAAAGATTTAAACTATATCATAGCATTTATATATAACAAGTTTCCTTTGGATTTCTACTCGCTTTTTCTTGTATTTATCGTTAAACTAGAATCAGCTTTGCTTTTATAGGAGGAACACCATGTCTAATATTTTGAATATTGTTCTAGCAATATTGTTTGCTATTATAGTTGCTTTTTATTTTTACCTTAAAACTAAACAATTCCGTTCTGATTTACCTATTCACAAAAAATGGTATTCAAGCCGTGCTGGTGTAGCTTTAGGTGGCTTATTAGTTATTTTTGGTATTAACCAAATGATTATGTACCACACCAATTTAACGTATATTGTATGTGCAGTTTTAGTTCTTTTAGGTCTATTTACTGCATTTAATTATAATAAACGAGTTCGCCACTATGGACAATTTGTTGAAGAAGAATATCGTTTGAATAAAAAGTGATGCACAGTACTGTGCATCACTTTTTTTGTAGAATTCAATACGTTTAGCGCTCCAATAATTGGAAGGTCATCATTGCTTTTCCTACTAAAACGGCTTCACTATATACTTCGAAATCCATTTTCACAAATTTACGACTCATATCTAAAATGCGTGGTTTTACGACTAATGATGTCTCCATTTGAACTGGTTTCATATGATAAATTGTCATATTTTCTACGACACTTTCACCACGCTTAAATTTTTTAAGTGCACTTGAACCTGATTCGACTAATAACGTAGTAAATGCTCCGTATGAAATGGCACCAAATTGGTTTGTCATTTGAGGTGTAACAGTAAATTCTACTGTAGTTTCCTCATCATCTCGCGCCATCTTGATTTCATTTTTTACTAGGTCATCAATTGTTTCACCGTGTTGGGGCTGTCTTTGAGCCATTTGTAATGCTTTTAAGACATCCTGACGACTAATTACACCTTGTAACAATCCATGATCATCGACTACTGGTAGTAAATCTATGCCTTCCCAAATCATTCGATGCCCTGCAGTTGCAACACTTGTTTTCATCGACACAGTAATAGGATTACGTGTCATTATTCGATCTATCTGGTCGTCATCTTGTTTACCAATCAAATCACGTGATGTCACGATTCCAACAATTTTATGATGCTTATCCACTACTGGGAATCCACCATGAGTCGTTGAGGCATTTAATAAATTGTACTCACGAACCGAATCAGTCGATTTTAAGAAAGCAGTATCTTTCATCGAGACGAAAATATCTTCAATCAATAAAATCTCTTTCTTAATCAGTTGGTCATAAATAGCACGGTTAATCATCGTTGCAACCGTAAAAGTATCATAGCTGGTTGAAATAATTGGTAGTTCTAATTGATCAGCGAGCTTTTTCGTTTCATCCGCTGCATCAAAGCCCCCTGTTATTAAAACAGCTGCTCCTTCTCTTAAAGCATTTTCATGCGTTCGACTACGGTTCCCAACAATTAAAAGACAGCCTGCGTCGGTATAACGCATCATATCCTCAAGCTTCATCGCACCGATGACAAATTTCGTAAGTGTTTTATGCAAACCGTCTTTACCACCTAGCACTTGTCCATCCACTATATTAACGATTTCAGCAAAAGTAAGTCTTTCAATATTTTCTTTTTTCTTCTTCTCAATTCGAATCGTTCCTACACGTTCAATCGTGCTTACGAGTCTTCTTGTTTCTGCTTCCTTAATTGCACGATAAGCAGTTCCCTCACTCACGGAAATATCCTTTGCGATTTGTCGCACAGAAATTTTATCTCCTACAGGAAGTGATTCTATATATTGAAGAATTTTCTCATGTTTTGTTGCCATAAAATCACCTATTTTCCAACATCATTATCGTTTAAGTGTACCACATTCCATTCATTTTCATTAAATTTTCATTAATTGAAAAACCAATAAGGACATATTCGTTCTGTTCTTTTATTCAAATATCCATTTCTTCTCCTGGATTTAGTACTTTCACTTCAGTTATCGAGATCATTTCAGCAAAGTCATGGGGATCTTGTTCGATCACCGGGAATGTATTATAATGCACCGGAACGACAACTTTCGGTTTTAAAAGAGCCACCGCATACGCTGCATCCTCAGGTCCCATTGTAAAGTTATCTCCAATTGGCAAAAATGCTACATCAATCGGATGACGCTCGCCTATTAATTTCATATCACTAAACAGAGCTGTATCACCGGCGTGATAAACCGTCTTTCCATCTGCAAAAAATAAAATACCTGCTGGCATACCTGTATAAATAATTTCACGTTTTTCTGTCGTATAAGACGACCCGTGGAATGCTTGTGTTAATTTTACTTTACCAAAATCAAATGCATGAGAACCGCCTATATGTAATGGATGCGTTCTAACGCCCTGCCAAGACAAATAATTCGCTAACTCGTCAGGTGCTACGACTAAAGCATTAGATGCTTTTGCAATCTCTACTGTATCCCCGACATGATCATTATGACCATGCGTCAACAAAATCACATCTGGCTTTTGGTCCTCTACGTTTAAATCCGTTAATTTGTTTCCATTAATAAAAGGATCGAATAAAATCGCATAACCGTTCACCTGAATTTTCACAATTGAATGCCCATGGTAAGAAATCTTCATAATTAAATCCCCCTCATATTTCGACTTACTAAAAAATATTCGTTATCAATACGTTTTCTCCTTCTTTTTTGGTATTCTTATACTATAATACTGAAGGCGCAAGTTTAGTCTCAGCCTGTTAAAACAATCCGAGGGGGATTAATAATGAGTAAAATACAAACGATTTCAAACTATTTAAAAGAGCACAGTATTGATGCTGCATTCGTAACAACACCTGATAATGTGTTTTATGTATCTGGGTTTAAAAGTGATCCACATGAGAGACTTCTAGGCGTAATGATTTTCCAAGATGCAAAACCATTTTTAATTTGCCCTAAAATGGAAGTCCCTGATGCCAAAGCTGCAGGCTGGTCACATGAAGTAGTCGGTCATGAAGACACTGATAATGCATGGGAATTATTACATCAAGCTGCAGAAGCACGTGGACTTTTATTACAAAACATTGCAATCGAAAAATCACATTTAACTGTTGAACGTTTAGAAGAACTTAATGCCTTCTTCCCAGCTACAAAATTTGTTGGCTTTGATGACCAATTAAATAATATGCGTTTAGTGAAATCAAAAGAAGAACTTGAAAACTTACGTCAAGCAGCTGCTCTAGCAGATTATGCTATAGAAGTAGGTTGCAATGAAATTGCTGAGGGTAAAACGGAACTTGAAATTTTATCTGCAATTGAACTAGCTATGAAGAAAAAAGGCGTTTATATGTCATTCGACACAATGGTTTTAAGTGGTAAGAAAACAGCTTCTCCTCATGGTAATCCTGGTGAACGTAAAATTGAAAAAGGTGATTTCATCTTATTTGACCTTGGTGTTGTCTATAACGGCTATTGCTCAGATATTACACGTACAGTATCATTTGGCGAACCAACACCAGCTCAAAAAGAAATTTACGAGGCTGTTCGCAACGCCAATGAATCTGCAATTACAGCTGTTAAACCTGGCGTTCGTGCGATGGATTTAGATAAAATCTCTCGTGACGTTATTACAGAGGCTGGTTATGGTGAATATTTCACACACCGTTTAGGTCACGGTTTGGGCATTTCTGTACATGAATTCCCATCTGTTCACGGCGCAAACGATATGCCTCTTCAAGAAGGAATGGTCTTCACAATTGAACCTGGAATTTATAAAGGGGATGTTACTGGCGTTCGAATCGAAGACGACGTATATGTAACTAAAGATGGCGTAGAAGTTCTAACGAAATATCCAAAAGAATTAATCATTCTTTAATAATAAAAAAGACTACTCTTCAATTGAGTAGTCCTTTTTATTTTAAAGACAAAAGACAGTTGATAGGCTCATTCCAAATGCCTTTAAAATTTTTCTAAATAAATTTTTATTATTATAGAGAGTAGTACACTACGAATACCATTTTTTGCACTTTAAAGGATTGGATTTATATTGCGATATCCTTCTTTGTCTAAATGGCCTTGCGGATTAAGTTATTCAACTGTAATTATGCCTAATTGGTGGCGTTCATGATTTTGATTTCTCGTCATCATTTTTCATCACCTCAAGATTATTCTTACTTTCAATTATTAAAATGAATGAGTCAATAGAAAAATAGAAGGTAGCATTTTCTTGGTTTGGAGAAGCTTCCGCTCGACTCCTGCGGGAATAGCGAGACAGTCGAGACCCTGCAGGAGCTTAGCGACGAAGCGGCTCGGCGCTCGCCCGCGGAAAGCGAGTGGTAAGCTTCGGAAAATCTGATCTATCCTGTATATAAAAAAAGAATGTGGATAAACCCGAATTTCTCCGCATTTTGTCTACAGTCTAACATCTATTAAAATGCATGCGTTATTAGAAAAGTAGAAGGCAGCATTTTATTGGTTTGGAGAAGCTTCCGCTCGACTCCTGCGGGAATAGCGAGACAGTCGAGACCCTGCAGGAGCTTAGCGATGAAGCACGGCTCGGCGCTCGCCCGCGGAAAGCGAGTGGTAAGCTTCGGAAAACCTAATCTATCCGGTTTAAAAATAAAAAGACTGTAGATAATCCGTTTTTTCCTAGTTTGTCTACAGTCTTACATCTATTAAAATGAATGAGTCAATGGAAAAGTAGAAAGTAGCATTTTATTGGTTTGGAGAAGCTTCCGCTCGACTCCTGCGGGAAAGGGAGACAGACGAGACCCTGCAGGAGCGTAGCGACGAAGCGGCTCGGCGCTCGCCCGCGGAAAGCGAGTGGTAAGCTTCGGAGAACCTGATTTATCCTGTATATAAAAAAAGAATGTGGATAAACCCGAATTTCTCCGCATTTTGTCTACAGTCTAACATCTATTAAAATGAATGCGTTATTAGAAAAGTAGAAGGTAGCATTTTATTGGTTTGGAGAAGCTTCCGCTCGACTCCTGCGGGAAAAGCGAGACAGACGAGACCCTGCAGGAGCGTAGCGACGAAGCGGCTCGGCTCTCGCCCGCGGAAAGCGAGCGGTAAGCTTCGGAGAACCTGATTTATCCTGTATACAAATTAAAAGGCTGTAGATAATCCAGAATTTCTTCGCAGTTTGTCTACAGTCTAACATCTATTAAAATGAATGAGTCAATAGAAAAGTAAAAGGTAGCATTTTATTGGTTTGGAGAAGCGTCCGCTCGACTCCTGCGGGAAAGCGAGACAGACGAGACCCTGCAGGAGCGTAGCTACGAAGGCGGCTCGGCGCTCGCCCGCGGAAAGCGAGTGGTAAGCTTCGGAGAACCTGATTTATCCTGTATACAAATAAAAAGGCTGTAGAAAACTCGTTTTTTCCGAGTTTGTCTACAGTTTGAAAGGACTACTCTTCAATTGAGTAGTCCTTTTTATACAAAAAGCCACTTAGTAAATTTACTAAGTGGCTCTCTCTATCATTATTTTAACAATGTATCCGCATCTACATAAGGATGGTTTAATGCTTCAGCAACAGCTGCAAAAGTAACGTGGCCATCTAAAGTATTTAATCCCTTTTTCAATGCTTCATTGTCTAAGCAAGCTCGGTGATAGCCTTTGTTAGCAATTTGCAAAGCGTAAGGAACAGTGTTATTTGTAAGTGCCATTGTTGAAGTACGTGGCACAGCCCCTGGCATATTTGCTACAGCATAATGTACTACTCCATGTTTCACATAAGTAGGATTGTCATGCGTTGTAATACGATCAGAAGTTTCGAAAATACCACCTTGGTCAATTGCAATATCTACTACTACAGAACCAGGAGACATTGATTTAATCATTTCTTCCGTTACAAGTTTAGGCGCTTTTGCTCCTGGAATTAGTACTGCTCCAATAACTAAATCTGAATTTTTTACAGACTCAGCGATATTGAATGGGTTTGAAATTAGCGTTTGTACATCGCTTCCAAATTGGTCATCTAATACGCGTAATCGTTCTGGGCTTAGGTCGATAATTGTTACGTCAGCACCCATCCCAATAGCAATTTGCGCTGCGTTTGCACCAGCCATTCCTCCACCAATAATAGTAACTTTACCACGTGGCACACCTGGTACACCACCTAGAAGAATACCTTTACCGCCTTCCATTTTCTCGAGATACTGAGCACCAATTTGAGTTGCCATACGTCCTGCAACTTCACTCATAGGTGTTAATAACGGTAATGATCTGTTTGGAAGTTGTACTGTTTCATAAGCAATACCTACAACTTTTTTATCAAGCAATGCTTGTGTTAACTCTGCCTCTGGCGCTAAATGTAAATATGTAAACAGAATTAGCCCTTCATGGAAATAACCATATTCGGATGCAACTGGTTCCTTTACCTTCATAACCATTTCTTGAGACCAAGCTTCTTCAGCTGTCGCTACAATATGTGCTCCAGCAGCTACATAATCTCCATCTCCAAAACCAGATCCTAGA
This sequence comes from Viridibacillus sp. NPDC096237, assembly GCF_050278625.1. Lineage (NCBI taxonomy): Bacteria > Bacillati > Bacillota > Bacilli > Caryophanales > Caryophanaceae > Viridibacillus > Viridibacillus sp. NPDC096237. The sequence goes on from NZ_JBNNTI010000007.1 coordinate 37,432, forward strand.
CCAGCTCCAGTTTCGATGAATACTTCATGTCCGAAAACTGTTAAGTTGACAACTCCAGCAGGTGTCATAGCAACACGATTTTCATTGTTTTTAATCTCTTTTGGAATACCAATCTTCATAATCCATCCTCCTAAATGTGAAAAGCTATTAACTCTTGTTGTATTGATAATATTAACAAGTATCTCTACTTAAAAACATGTTCATTCTAACAGATTTTAACACTAATTTGTGTATAAATTTAGAAAATTATATTTTTTTATTATTCTATCAATATAAGTCTTTTTTAAAATACAATCTTTAGCACAAATTTTTTTATTGATTTACAAGGATTTGTTCACACTTTTATTGGAAAACTTTCATAATTACTTCAATATTGTGGTGTTTATTTGTTTCTTTTGGATGGTATAATATTATTAATTATAAAGGAGGAATTACATATGACATTATCCTATAACAATATCATTGTGGCTGTAGACGGTTCTGAAGAAGCAAAGTGGGCATTCAAAAAAGCTGTTGCAATTGCAAAACGTAACAATGCAACGTTAAATTTAGTAAACGTAATCGACACTCGTTCATTTGCTGCTGTTGAAGCATACGATCGTTCAATTGCTGAACGTGCACAAGGCTTTGCAGAAGAATTACTTGGTGGATATAAAAAAGAAGCCGAAACAGCTGGCGTAGAACATGTTAAAGTTTTAATCGAATACGGTTCCCCAAAAACAATTATTACAAAAGAAATTTCTAAAAAATACGAAGTAGATTTAATCATATGTGGTGCAACTGGTCTAAACGCTGTTGAACGTTTCCTAATCGGTAGTGTTTCTGAAAACATCGTTCGTTCTGCAAAATGTGATGTACTTGTAGTACGTACACCAGAATCTGCTGCTGAATAATTATTAAATAAAAAGAGGCTCCTAATAATAATTAGGACCTCTTTTTTACGCACTATTTTTGCTCTTTTTTCCAAATTTGAACTTTTGTGAAGAACATTTCTAATGCTTGCTTATTAGTCATACTTGGTACTTTAGCAAGCAATACTTCCTTCACAGGTTTTCCATCCGCACTTTTCTTTTGTAAGATAAATAAACTTTTTGAATGTGCTTTATTCGAGAAAAGTGAACTTGGTAATTGGATTACTGCTTGAATCCATGCCGTTTTTTGTAGATATTTATACAAATCTTGCGCTTGTTCTGATTCGAAAATATTCTCTGGTACTAAGAAGAATAGATAACCGCCATCCTTCGAATATTTTAATGATTGCTCGATAAATAAGTGATGCGCATACGTCATGCCTTCAGTAGCCTTCAGCTCAAATTCCTTTGCTACCTCATCATTTGGATAGTAACCTACTGGTAAATCACAAACTACAGCATCAGCAGGATCAATCATTAAATTTTGTAATGCATCTTGACGGAAAAGCGCAACTGGCTGCTCCGTTAAATCGGCAGCTGCAGCCGCTAATTGGATAAGTAGCTCGTCAATTTCTACTCCTATCCCATCTACTCGGTCTTGTAGTAAGTTCATCACTGTTAATAGTAAATTCCCTGTACCAACTGCTGGGTCTAGAAGTTTGATTTTAGCGCCAGTCTGCTCTTTACTATCCATAAATTGTTCCACGAAATACCCAACTAACAATCCTAGTGCATCTGGAGTCATTTGGTGATTAGGTTGTGCATTTTCACGCATCCCTTTTAAAATTGCCAGTTGAATCGCCTTACGGATATCTTCTTTTGAGGCGACTTTACCAGCAGGTACACTATCGCCATCCAACCACGCATTCAAAACTTCTAAAACACTATCTAAATATGATAATTCTTGTTCCTTTTCTATCTTCTGAGCATTGTCATTAATAAAAGAAAAGAGTTTTTCAATTGTTTCCATATATACTCCTTCAAACGTGAAACCCACTCATAAGAGGCAGAGTGGGTTTCATGTTGTAATAATCATTAGAATTCTTATTATACTAGTTCTTTAACAGCTGCTAACACACCTTCGTAATCTGGGTGTGTTGTTCCTTCAGATACATACTCAGCATAAACAACTTTTCCAGCTTGGTCTACAACGAATACAGAACGCGCTAATAAACGAAGTTCTTTCATATGTACACCATAAGCATCACCGAATGACATACTGCGGTGATCTGATAATGTATAGACATTTTCGATACCGTTCGCGCCGCACCAGCGTTTTTGAGCGAATGGTAAGTCACATGAGATTGTTAAAATGGCTACATCTTCACCTAAATCAGAAGCAGCTTCATTGAAACGACGTGTTTGTGCATCACAAACGCCTGTATCTATTGAAGGTACTACACTTATTAGACGAATTTTACCTTCAAAATCTTGTAAAGTTTTGTCAGAAAGATCTGGAGCTACTACTATAAAGTTAGGTGCTTCATCCCCTACTTTTACTTCGTTACCTACTAATGTTACAGGGTTATTTTTAAATGTTACTTGTACCATTTCAACGCCTCCTTGTATTAATCTTACTCGAATCTTTTAGGCTCTTGCAACTGAGAAACCTCAGAATCAACTGCTTCTTTATCAACAGATAAATTTCCCTCTTCTTTTGATTCAGCAATAGTGGGTTCTTTTTGTTCCACTCGTACCATCTTATCATGTTTTTCATAAGTATTTTCATGAACTACAATTGTATCCGCAATATAATCATGCAAACCTTTTTTATTTGGTGTAAAAGCCACCATCCAATAGATAACTGGTAAAGTAGCTGAAAAGAATCTTCCAATCCATTCTCGGAATATTACTGTACCCCACTTTAACTTTTCCTCTTTTTCATGGATTACTTTAAGTCCAAGTACCATTTTCCCAACAGTTTGATTCCAAAACTTTGTCATGATTACAAAGTATAAATAAAATATAACACTAGAAACAATCGTTACCGGTGCATACCATGGAGCATTCACAGTATCAATTCCGAGTATAGTCACAATCGGATTCACTGTTAAGCCTGAAATCGCGCTAATGATAGCTAAATCCAATAAGTAAGCCCAAAATCGAACCCAGAACCCTGCTGGTTTTAGTTGATATTGCTCTATTTTTCTAACCTGTACCGGCTCTTGACTAATCGTGTTTACCTCAACAAATCCTGTCAATTTTCATCGCCCCTTACTCATCACCGTACATATACATCATACGCGGTGCAGAATTGTAGTTAGAAAGAATTTTACTAATTGCTTGTGTTTCAGCAGAAGCACCGAATAGATTATTCATTTTCACAGAGAATATTGAAGTCCAATCTTCAGTTGCTGTATATTCAAATACTTCTGCACCATCTAGTTTATGATCCTTCTTCATCGCTTCAATCGTATCTTCTGCATAGCCGATTTCGTCTGCTAAGCCAGCTTTAATCGCCTGAGTACCATTTAATATTCGGCCATCTGCAACTTTCTTAACTTCTTTTTCACTCATGCCACGGCCATCCTCAATAACATCCACGAAACGTTCATAAGAATCATTAATCATTTCTTGTAGCATAGAACGCTCGTCAGACGTCATTTCACGTGTAGGGCTCATAATATCTTTGTACTTACCTGTTTTGATTGTTTGAAATTCAATTCCATACTTTTCTGCTAATTTGCCATAATTCATGCCTTGCATAATTACACCGATTGACCCAGTCATCGTTTCTTCATCTAAAAAGATCTTATCAGCTGGTGCTGAAATATAATAACCACCTGAAGCAGCCATTGATCCCATAGATACATAAAACGGAATTTTACGTTCCTGTTGAAGTTCTTTAATCTTGTCATAAATTTGTTTTGACTCAATAACAGTACCACCTGGTGAGTTCACTTTTAAAACTACACCTTTAATAGACTTATCATTTATAATCGACTCTAATTGATTCATAAAGAACTTATGATTATAACTTGGTGATCCTCCTAATAAAGAACCAGAACCTCCATTATCTTGAATTGTACCGTTCACGGATAATACAGCAATTCGCTTATTAAAATCACCTGATTCAATTGGTATTTCGCTATATGTAGTACCGCCAGACATATTAAGCATGTTATCAAATTTTGATGTAAAGTCTGCTGTAGCAACCTTTAATACAGTATTTACGCCAATTGAAGCAACTAACAAAAAAGCAGCTGCACCTAAAGCGATCCATCTTTTTGCATTCATCTTCTTTTTCCTCCTTTTACCTTCTATTAACTTACGAATCAAGCTTGATAATGTTTCGTTTTTTTCAAATTACTAATTTTTCGTTTTTCTTACCTCTATAATCTTAGTAATTGAAAATAATATTAATGCTACCCAAATAAAAGTAAATGATAATAAATCTATTCCACTAAATGATTCACCGTATACAATTACACCTAAAAACAACATAATAGTTGGTGATACATATTGGATAAATCCAACTAAATATAAAGGAATATTCTGTGCACCAGTCGCAAATAATATTAATGGCACCGCAGTTACTATACCCGTTCCTAAAATAAGTAAATCCGTTTTCATATCGATATGTAAAAATGAAATATTTCCGTGGAAATAGACATAGATATAATATGCAACTGCAACAGGTAATATAAAGAATGTCTCTAATACTAATCCTCTTGTTGCATCCACTAGTACTTTCTTTTTCAGTAAACCATATACCCCAAATGTTAATGCTAAACCAAATGACAGCCAAGGAATTTGACCGTATGAAATAGTTAATATTAACACTCCGATAGCAGCGATTATGAAAGATAGCACTTGTGCCTTAGATAGTTTTTCCTTTAAAAAGAAAATCCCTAATAGTACAGACACTAATGGATTCATATAATAACCTAAGCTAGATTCTACGATATGATTATTATTAACAGCCCATATGTATAAAAACCAATTGAGTGAAATTAAATAAGCTGCAGCAACTAGTAACCAAAATGATTTTGGTTGCTGCCAAAGTTGTTTAAAATCTGCTATTAATGTTTTTCCTTGTTTTAAGAAGCATACAAATATTAATGTTAAAATAAATGACCAAATTACACGTCCTGCTAAAACCTCTTCGCTTGAAACATGCTGTAACCCTTTCCAATAGAAAGGAAAGAACCCCCACATTATATACGCGCCTAAGGCAGAAAGTATGCCTTTCTTTTCGTTCTGCAATGAAACACCTCATTCTATATTCAATTTATAGATTATCGCTATAATTATATGACTTTAGTATACGAAAGTAAACGTAACATAAAAAAGAAGACCTATTCCACTGCCATGTTGCAGTGACTATAGGCCTTCTACTTATCTATTATTATGCTTTATTTAATTCTAGATTCCTTAACTCAACTCGACGAATTTTACCGGAAGTTGTCTTTGGTAATTCATCTATAAACTCAATCGCTCTCGGATATTTATAAGGTGCCGTTAGCTGTTTCACATGGTCTTGTAACTCTTGTATAAGCATAATTGAACCTTTATCTTCTTTATTTTTTAAGACGACAAATGCTTTTACGATATTACCACGGATTTCATCTGGACTTGCGATAACGGCGCACTCTTGTACTGCAGGGTGTTTGACTAAAGCATCCTCCACTTCAAATGGTCCAATTGTATAGCCTGAACTAATAATAATATCATCAGAACGCCCTTCAAACCAGAAGTAACCATCTTCATCCTTTTTAGCTTGGTCGCCTGTGATGTAATAATCACCACGAAATTGCATGCTCGTTCTTTCTGGATCTTTTAAATATTCTTGAAAAAGAGCAGGTGTCGTTACATGTACTGCAATATCGCCAACTTCACCAGCTGGGCATGGTTTGCCGTATTCATCAACAACATCAACGATATTACCTGGTGTTGGTTTCCCCATTGACCCCGGTCTTGCTTCCATACCTTTCATTGTGCCGACTAATAATGTATTTTCTGTTTGCCCATAACCATCACGGACTTCTAAGTCAAATAATCTTGCAAATACATTGATTACCTCACGATTTAACGGTTCACCTGCAGAAACTGCACTGTGTAATGCAGATAGATTATATTCTCCTAAACCATCAACCTTCGCCATAATGCGATATTCTGTTGGCGTACAGCACAATGCATTAATTTTATAACGTTCTAATAGTTGCAAGTATTTTGTTGCCTCAAATTTGCCATTATAAACAAAACCAGTTGCTCCACTACCTAATACCGATAAGAACGGACTCCAAATCCATTTTTGCCAACCTGGACTTGCCGTTGCCCAAACAAGATCGCCATCTTCAATACCAAGCCAATGAGCTGCCGCTGTTTTTAAATGTGCATAAGCCCAACCATGCGTATGGACAACGCCTTTAGGACTTCCTGTTGTGCCACTTGTGTATGATAAAAATGCCATATCTGTATTTTTTGTCGGTGCCATTTCAAATTGTTCAGATGTTGTTTCTGCTTCTTGAATAATTTCAATCCAAGGTTTATGTGCTTGACCAATAACAAAAAGTTTTAAGCCTTCTAAATGTTTTACTTCATCAAATTGTTCAATATATGGCTCGTAAGAAACGATGGCTTTAGCTTCACTATGTACAAGGCGATAATCAATATCCTTTGCACGTAACATTTCAGAACTAGGAATAACGACTAATCCAGCTTTTAGAGCAGCCACATATGTAACATATGTATCGATTAAGCGAGGTACCATTATAAGGATTACATCACCTTTTTTCAAGCCATGGTTGGTAAATACATTTGCCACTTTATTTGCTTTTTTTATTAATCCAGCATATGTGATTTCATCTGTATTACCACTTTCGTTTTCATAAACAATGGCTTTCCTTGCCTCATCATGTATATACCTTTCAAATTCCTCAACTAAATTATAATCTTCTGGCGCAAGTAAATCTTCGCGTTTCATGAAAAGCTCCCCCTTAAGATGCTCACATTAAGAATATTAACATTATACAGAAAATTCTAACTTCGCACAACTTGCGTATACTATCAAGTCTTAGTACTAGATAATGAAATCAACAAAAAAAGAAGCCGGTGACAAATTTACCACCGACTTCTGCTTTGGTTACTTAATCATTTGATTATTTGTTGTAACCTTTTAATTGTTGCTCAGCCATTTGCACTAATCGCTTTGTAATTTCTCCGCCAACGGAACCGTTAGCACGCGATGATGCGTCTGGACCAAGTTGCACTCCGAATTCTTGTGCGATTTCGTATTTCATTTGGTCGATCGCTTGTTTAGCACCTGCTACTTCAAGTGGATTTGAATTTGAATTTGCCATGTGTATCACCTCCTTGTGAATATAGAATGCGCCGAAGGAGGGATTTCATACGGGCAAATTACAGGAAATTCTTTCTTGTATTAGAGTAAATCTGCAAATTCATCTTGCTTCTTCTTCGGAAACGTATGAATTTCGCGGTTTTGCACTGCTTTTTGAATCATTTCATCGAAGTCAGTAAAGCTTTCATAATACACAACTTTCTCTAATTTCGGTTTTGTTTTTGGACTTGCAGGTGTAAATACCGTACAGCAGTCCTCATATGGACGTATTGAAATATCATAAGTGTCAATTTTTCTTGCTACATCAATAATTTCTAATTTATCGTATGTGATTAATGGGCGTAAAATAGGTGTTGAAGTTACTTCATTAATAGCGGCTAAGCTTTCTAAGGTCTGGCTTGCTACTTGTCCTAAGTTTTCACCGGTTACAATTGCAGTTGCACCAATTTCTTGTCTTACTGCATCTGAAATCTTCATCATCATACGTCGTGTCGAAGTCATAGTTACGTTTTCTGGCACTTGTTGTTGGATTACTTGTTGAATTTCAGTAAATGGAATGATATGCAGACGCACATTTGTGCCAAAGCGACTCATTCTTTCGGCTAAATCTTTAACTTTTTCAAGTGAACGATCGCTTGTAAATGGCGGACTGAAGAAATGAATTGCTTCTATTCGTACACCGCGTTTCATCATATAATAACCTGCAACTGGACTGTCGATACCACCAGATAATAATAACAATGCTTTTCCGTTTGCACCTACTGGTAAACCACCAGCACCAGGAATTACTTCTACCATCATATATACTGCATGTTCACGTACTTCAATACGAAGTTCAATTTCAGGTTCTTTCATTTGAACATATAAATTCGGAATATTTCTTAATACATGTCCACCCATCTCAAGCTGTAACTCATATGTGTCTAACGGAAATCTTTTATCTGAACGCTTTGCATTTACTTTAAACGATTTACCATCAGTATCGATTGATTTCATAATATTTATTGCAAGTTCTTTCATTGCATCTAAAGTGGGTTCGCATTTAGCAACCGGACTAAAAGAATGGATACCAAAAACTGTTGGTAAGCGTTTAATCAGTTCATCCATATCATCGTCGTTATCACTGCTAATATACATACGATCTCGTTCTGCACGAATTTTCATATCTGGTATATCTGCAAATGAGAAACGTAAATTTTCTCTTAATCGTGTGATAAATTGTTTTCGATTACGTCCTTTAGTCGTTAATTCACCGTAACGTATTAGTATTTCATGCCATTTCATAGTTGAATTGTCTCTCCTTTTAATTGTTTCATCATTTTCGCAAATACTACTTTAAATTGGTCGATATCTGAATTTGTTAAGCCATTACCAAGACTTATTCGTATAACACCTTTTTCAAAACTTTCTTCTATATGAAGCGCTTCTATAACATGACTAATACTTGAATCTTTTGAAGAACACGCACTAGATGTTGATACGATAAAACCTTCACTTTGCAATGCATTGACAACTACTTCACCTTTTAAGCCTCTTACACTGCAACTTATAATATGTGGAGCACCGTCATTACTTGAAATAACGTGAACATGATAAAAGTTATTGAAAAACGAATGTAAATCATCGCGCCACTTTGCAAATTTCGCTGTATTTTCTGCCATTTGCTCCATAATTAAACGCATAGCTTTCGCTAAAGCAACATTTTGTGGTACAGCAACAGTTCCGCTACGGTAACCTAATTCTTGGCCACCACCATGAAATATCGGTTGAATTTTAATGCGCTTAGAAAGGGCTAATAATCCTGTTCCTTTTAAGCCATGTATTTTATGACCAGATATAGTTAAAGCATCAGGACCGCTTTCTCCGTGAAATTGCACTGGTAATTTACCGAAACTTTGTACTGCATCCACATGGAAAAACGCACGACTATTTGCACGGATTATCTTTGTAATTTCCGGAATTGGTTGAATAACTCCCATTTCATTATTTACGTGCATAATACTAACAAGAACAGTATCTTTACGAATTTTACTTTGAAGGTCAGAAAGTATAATACTTCCATTTTCATCAACTTCGATGAATTCTAATTCAAAGCCTTCATTTGTTAAATGACGAGCACTTTCGATGACAGATGGATGTTCGATAGCGGAGATTAGAATATGCTTGCCACGATGTTGGTTTGCTCTGGCAAGACCTTTAATAGCAAAGTTATTTGATTCTGTTCCACCCGACGTAAAAATGATATGCTCAGGCCCTGTTTTCAGAATTTGTGCGATTTGTTCCCTTGCTTTCATTAATAATGTATTGGCTTCTGTACCCATTTGATGAAGCGAAGCTGGATTTGCATAGTATCGTTCATTTGCTTGAATAAATGTTTTCAAAACAGCTGAATCTGGTTTTGTCGTCGCGCTATGATCAAGATAAATCAATTGTGTAACCTTCCTTCCAAAAGAAAGCCACCTGCACTCTACCGTGCGGTGGCTTTATGCTTCTCTTATTATGAACGTCAATTGTCGTCTTTGGCAAGTACTTGAATTTTTTTCATGGCACCTGGTTCTGCTGCTTCTACAGCTGTTGCCGCGTTTTCTAGCGCTTTTGCATAACGGAATTCACGAAATGCCTGCTCTGCTTCTAGTAAACGTTGGTGCATTGTCGGATTAGATGCACGGTAACGGTTACCGTATTGAATAATTCTTTCGATTAAAAGTACGTTTTCAAGCATTTCTGTTGCTGTATTATGTACATCTTGAATACATTTTTCAGCGGTATCCAAATTCTTATGTACGACTACCATATTCAACGGCACTTCTTTTAAGCTTTGAACAACTATAAATAATTGTTCTTCAGCTTCTTCTAATCGTATATCCATTTCTTCTGGAATCCCCGGAATATTCGCCTTATTTAACATACGATCTGTTTCATGCAATAACTGCTTTAGATTTCCGAGTGTAGCTCTTGCTTTATTTTCGTCAATTCTTAAACTCTTTAAGCGATCAGCAAATCGATCTTGCTCTTCAAATAGGCGTTCTGTTTCTTCTTTAACTCCCTTTAACTCCTCTTGTAAGCTAGAATAGGCAGATTGTTCTTCTTTTACTTGTACCGATAACAATTCATAACGCTGACGAACTGACATCAATTGTTGTTTACAATTGGTAGGAAGTGCAGCGTCTTTTTCTGATAAATGATATCCTTTTTGAACTTCTTCTGCTTCTCTTGCTGTTTCAAGAGTTGATAAAATGACGTCCTCTAATCGATTACCAATTTGTTCAAAGTTTTCATCGACAAATCGCTTAGCCATTACTTCTTTTTCTAATGCATCGTAAAATGAATCGATTTCATCTTTGATTTCATTTACACGATGCTGTACTGAAATTATGTTCAGATCAGCAATTTGTTGTTTAAACTCAGCGATACTCTCTTCAATCACATCTAACTTTTCATTCATTTCTAGATGCTTTAGGAAGAAAGATTGTTCTTCCATTTCGCGTTGACCGTTTCGCAGTTCATGAATATGAGATGGAATTTTGTGTTGAATATCCGTTAATAACGCTGGAATTTCATTTATCAATTTGAAAATTTGTTGACCTTCTTCATCTAACGTAATAACGATTTCTCTTGCTTGCAAATAGTTACCTGATTCCGTTAGTACTTCATATTCTTCAAATTTCGGATTAAATGCCTCCATACGTTTTTCTAATGGACCTGCTGCAGGACCGTAAGAATATTGATGCGCTAACAACGTCTTTCTTGCTGAACGGTACTGATCCTTCAGCTGTTCAATCTCGATTCTGTTTTTCTCTTCACTACCGATTAATTCACCAAGTTCTTTTAAAATTTGGATCATCTCTTGATCGTACTCATTAATACGTGATTCAATTTCTTTTTCAATGTCTGTCGCTTTGCCAAATTGGAATTTATCCACATGCTCTTCGGCATCAAATAATAGCACGTCGATTTTAGGCATTTCAACGTCCATAAGCTCCGTCCATTTATTGCGCCAACGCTCAAACATTTCTTCTGTTTGACCATTCATATTCAGAGCTTTCACTTTTGTTAACTCCTCCAAAACAGGTTTATTTTGAATTTGAAGCTTTTTTTGTTCCAACCTCTGAATTTCGTTATTATGTTTTCGACGCAAAATGAAAATAAATGCTACTATAATACATAGTACGATGATGACGGGAATGATATACTGCATCGTAAGACCCCCTGTTCCTAAATCACTATTTCAGCCTATTAATTAACCTTAATATTACCATGTTTTCGGTGAATTTGTTTACCGTTTACACGTATTTTTAAAAAATATCTACCATATCACTATATTATACAAGTTGGAGGAATATTTTATGAAACGAGATGCTCACATTCACTCACCTTTTTGCCCTCATGGAACGATGGATGATTTTGAAGACTACATCAAAAAAGCAATCAATTTTGGATTTACTGACATTACGTTTACAGAACACGCACCTCTTCCTAACAATTTTACTGACCCAACGCCTTTCAAGGATAGTGGTATGAAAACCGAACAATTAACAACATACATAGAAAAATTAAAAAAACTAAAAAAACAATATGCATCAGAAATTCGTATCCGCATTGGTTTAGAAGTCGATTATATTACCGATTATGAACGACAAATACGGGACTTTTTAAATCACATCGGTCCACAGTTGGACGATGCTATTTTATCAGTTCACTTTTTAAAATATGACAATGCCTACACATGTGTAGACTATTCAAGTGAGATTTTCCTTGAGTTTGCCGAAAAAGTTGGAACAGTAAAGGAAGTTTACAATCTATATTATGAAACAGTAAAAGAATCTATTTCTGCTGATTTAGGTCCTTTCAAACCAAAGCGAATCGGCCACCCGACACTCGTTCATAAATTTCAATTAGCTCATCAACAAAAAATAGACGATCACAAACAAATCGAAGAAATTTTACAACTGATGGCCAACAAGGACTATGAACTAGATGTTAACGGAGCAGGTTTATCAAAAAAATATTGTAAAGAACCTTATCCTCCATTACAATATATTAAACTTGCTGATACTCTAAAGATTCCGCTTGTTTTTGGCTCTGACGCTCATCAAGTTACGAATTTACACCAACATTATGATAAAATTTTCCCTTTAAAATAATTTAGAATGGAGAGATAGAATGTTTACACAATCCTCTTTTAGTGGCAGCCCAACAGAGCAATATGCTTTATTAGCTAAGCAACTAGACGCTTTATTAGTAGGCGAAACGGATGCCATTGCTAATTTAAGCAACGCCTCGGCATTACTAAATCAATTTTTAGATACAATTAACTGGTGTGGATTTTACTTACATAAAAACGATGAATTATTGCTAGGACCATTCCAAGGGTTACCCGCCTGTGTTCATATTGCAATTGGACGTGGAATTTGTGGTACCGCAGCAGCTAAACAAGAAACAATCGTCGTTAAAGATGTTCATGCATTTCCAGGTCATATTGCTTGTGATGCAGCTTCTCAATCAGAGATTGTTGTTCCAATCATCATTGAAGGTAAGCTTTTTGGTGTACTTGATATCGATAGCCCTATTCAAAACCGCTTTTCTGATGATGATCGTAAAGGTATAGAACATTTTGTACAAGTGTTAACGAATCATCTTTCATTTTAAAATATCAAAAGAGTTACGCCCACAATTATATGGGACGTAACTCTTTTTTTAAATCTTAATATGTGACATCGTCCATTTCAAACAAACGAAATTGATTTTTGCCGTTATTTTTCGCTTCATATAATGCAATATCTGCATTTTGAAAAACGTTATGAAAATTGTGTTTAACATTTTTTTGCCAAGCAGCTACACCGGAAGATACAGTGACTGATGGTACCGTTACTTCTGGAATAGATGCAACAATTTTATCGACTAGATCAATTGATGCCAATAATGTTTGATTAGGTAAATAGATAGCAATTTCTTCGCCACCCCATCTAGCACAAATCCCTTGGCCTTGCACTGTATCTGTCAAATGTCGTGCTATTGTTACTAAAATCGCATCACCTTTTTGGTGCCCATATGTATCATTTATCATTTTAAAATCATCGATATCTAATAGAATAAAGACTCCGCTTTCATCCTTATCCATCGAGACTTCAACATACCGGTCCAAATATTTTCTAGCAAACAATTTAGTTAAATGATCTCGATCGACCATTTCCTGAAGTTGCTCACGTAAAATTGTATTCGAAATCGCCATTGAAGAATGACGTATTAAAGATTGCATTAATTTAAAACTGTCAAAAGAAAAGAAATAAGGATCATTATGTAAGACGATGCTAAAACCATGTACTTTTTCACGAATAATAATGGGTATAGCCATCATGGACATAAGTGATACTTTATCAGCCACTAAACTGCTGAAATCTGCTACAAATAGCGGATCTGTCGATTTATCAAAATGATCACTAACATATTTCAAATATGGCTTAGATACATTTTCAAAGAAAAAAGCTGTACTCCCAGTTGTTACTTGATAATCATTATTTTCCTTTAAAACAAAACAAATCTCATTAGGATTGAACGACTTTGTTAACTGCTTTGCTAGAAACAATAACATTTCTTCTTGATTCAATTTCATGTTTAATCGGTGGGACGTTTCATTTATAAGTTGAAGATCTGAAACTAATCGATGGGATTGATGATATAATTTTGCATTCTCTAATGCATTCCCTGATATTTCAGCTATATGCATAATAAGGTCTTGCTCTTGTTGACTAAAAACATAATTAAGCGGTGCGAAAATTTGAAGCACCCCATAAATTCCTTGACGGCCTTTAATTGGTGCATTTAATACACACCATTCGATGTCTACTGCCTGCTCAATTTTCACATCACCAGAGACAAAGGCTTCTATAGTAGAAGAACGTTCAGACATATAATCAAATGTATGCGTATCAACAGTTAAATGCCGATCTTGGTCATTTGATAAAATAAGTTTAGATTCAAACTTTGGGAGAGCGCTTCTTACACCATGAAGAAGTGCTTTCAGTATTCGATCTATATCCATCGATGAATGGAAAATACCAGTCATTCTAACTAATTCAGTATTCATCTTTTGTTCATATGTGGTTCTTTTATTTTTTTGTATTAACTGAATAACACGCGAGATTAGCATTTCAAAATCATGTATATACTTTGTCTTCGCAAATTCTTTCCAATACCCAGTTTCTTGCACAATGATAATGCCAAATGGTTTCTGATTTACTTCCCGTAAAACTATTGCATCATCAGCAAAATCATATTTTTTTTCCAAAATATCAACAAATGCGCTTGGGAATGGATACTGTTGATGAAAATACGGCTCTAATAATGCACTCGGAATACCATTATTCTCTTGTTCTACATCAATAGAGACAGGTGAGAACATATCTTTCTTTAAATGTAAGTATTCACTTTTTGAAACACCGAAGTATTGTAAGAAGATCCCTTTTAATAGTTCTAAATATTCACTACTATTAAGTTTTTCATCTATTAAATCTGTCCACAAGTCTAGGATCTGACATTTTACATTTTGCATTGTTTGTTGATAATCTGCCATGCAATCACCTTTTCCTTCAAAACATGCTATATATGATCTTGTCTAATTCTATTATACATAAAATAAGCCTTTTCAACTATAGTTCTTTTGGAAAAAACTTCTTAATTCACAGAAACTGTATCAAAACTCCTTGAATTATCCTTAATCCACTTGTTTTATCTTTTCTACAATCTCTCATTTTTCTTGACACATTACTATGTAAAAGTTAAAATTGGCTTTGTGTAAAATAAACGCAGCAGTTGTATGGTTTTATTGCTTTCATTTTATTCCTCCAGAAATGGATGGTGTAACACGTAACCCTTTGGCTGCATGGGCGAAGTTACATGAAAATAAAATGACAATAATTCTGGATACATCTGGTTTTTATTTTACAACAAAATAAAACCAATTGAAGGAGGAGACTCTCTATGTCTCGTTATACAGGTCCATCATGGAAACTGTCTCGTCGCCTTGGTATTTCACTAAGCGGCACAGGTAAAGAAATCGAAAAACGCCCTTACGCACCAGGACAACACGGTCCTAACCAACGTAAAAAATTATCAGAATACGGTTTGCAATTACAAGAAAAACAAAAACTTCGTCATATGTATGGTATGAACGAACGTCAATTCCGTACTCTATTCGACAAAGCTGGTAAAATGCAAGGTATCCACGGTGAAAACTTCATGATCCTTCTTGAAACTCGCCTTGATAACTTAGTATACCGTTTAGGTCTTTCACGCACTCGTCGTGGATCTCGTCAATTAGTAAACCACGGCCACATTATGGTTGATGGCAAACGCGTTGACATCCCTTCATTCCGTGTAAAACCAGGTCAAGTGATTTCTCTTCGTGAAAAATCTCAAAACCTTGATGTAGTTAATGAAGCAATCGAAGTAAACAACTTCGTACCAGAATACCTATCATTGGATGCAGACAAAAAAGAAGGTACTTTTGTACGTCTTCCAGAACGTAGCGAATTATCGGCTGAAATCAACGAAGCTTACATCGTAGAGTACTACTCTCGTTAATCTTCTTGCTTTCCAAAAGCAGATTATCTCAAAACCTTGAAACTGTTATATCAACAGTTTCAAGGTTTTTTCTTTTTCTCCAAGTATCCAAAGTTACTCAAAACAACTTTATTATCTGGGGGAATAGTTCAAAGAAGTGGTTTTTTTGTACAATAAGTTTGTGAGGGAACACTTAAACCCTTGGTACCATTGCTGGGGGAGCTTGGCATGCATGTTTTACATATCAGACAGCAAAAAGAGCAAAAGCCATCATCGGCTATCGCTCTTTATCATATTTTAACTTAAGTGCAGTTTTACTTTTTCATCACCTTATTATGCAAAGCTACTTTTAAATAGTGTTTTTCCTTTATCATTCCCTCGAGTTTTAATAAAATATACAACGAAGTATTCATCAATATCTTTAGTTTTTTTCCAATACTTCCATTTCATGGATGCCTATTGTTATGTATATAAAATTTTTACTACGAGATAAAATTTAGTAAGGGTAGATAGATATCAAAACTACATGTTTTTTATTATATATTTATTACAAAAAATATACTAAAGTAGTAATTATAAGGAGGGGGAATTTTACATGAAAAAAATAATGTTTATATTTTTATTAAGTCTACCATTTTTTATTTTCTCTAGTACTGCACAAGCAGAGACTACAGTTTCTGAAAGTTTAATTCCAAAAATGACATCGAATGATGCACCATCTGGTAAGGTAACAAGCAGCTCTAAAGTATTAGAACCATTTTTAGCTTTTGACGGAGTACCACACTATTCAGTTAGTAATAACTTTAAAGCTTGGGGAACGAATACACAAACGGGTTGGCTTGGGTATGAATTTGATACACCAAAGATATTAACTAAGTACATTTTATTTTATGGGAAACATCAAAGTAGTAATCCTGGTTATATGACTAATTTACCAAATTCTTGGACTTTTGAAGGATCTAACGATGGGGTTAATTGGACAAAGCTTGATAGTGTTAGCAATTATGCTATATGGCAAGATGGGGAAAATGCCTTTGAAATAGATAATAAGCAACCATTTACGCATTTTAGAATTAATATTACCAAAAATAATGGAAGTACAAGCAATGTAGTTAACCTTACTATTCATGAATTAGAACTTTGGGGATATGACGCTACTGTTAAACCTGAACCTAACGTTGAAACAATCTCATTAGATAAATACAAATTAGAATTAGTTGAAGATAGCCACGATAAACTTACAGCAACCGTATTGCCTGAAAACGCCGCAAATAAAAAAATTATTTGGACAAGCAGTGATGAATCAATTGCGACTGTTGACCAAGAAGGTAATGTAACAGCTATTCGAGAAGGAGAAGCAATTATTACTGCAAAGGTAGAAAACACAGATCTAGTAGCTATTTGTACAGTTATCGTCAAGAAACTAAATAATGAACATTCGAGTGCTATTCTAAGTATCACTTTAGTAAATGGCATAACAAAAGAATATGATGTGACTAATAAAGTTTTAAATAATTACTTAATTTGGTTTGAAAGTTCTCAAGGTACTTCAACATTCAAATTTTCAAAAACACTTTCGCCTTATAAAAAAGTAACGGAATATATAGTACATGACAAGATTGCCTCATTTGAAGTTAGGGAATATTAAGATAAAGAACGTATAGCAATAATTTAACGAAGTTTTAGAATCAGACTTTGATGTAACTGTATAAAACATTAAAAGACCAGGACTCAATTATATTACGAGTACCTGGTCTTTATTATTTTTGTACATATTTGATTTTATCTATTAGAAGAAACATTGCATCGAGAAATTGTTTTATGGGTAGTAGTCCACTTTTTGTTTTTAATCGATAACTGTTCCCTGATTGAACTAAATCAGTAATAGTATACTTTTCATTCACCTTAGTGCCTGTACCTTTTTTGATTTTCCGAATACTACTTCATCATATACAAAACATAGTTTTAAAATGCGGTATAACCCTGTGTTCCTTTCTTATAATATTCTTCAGTATTGTTTGGTTTGCTAACTGTGATAATTTCAGTATCTAATCCATTCTTAACCTTTTTTGAATTGAGCTCTCGTTTACCTCTTGTTCATAACAGCTTTAGAACCTTTAGAAATGTTGAATTATCAACAATTTCTAAAGGTATTTTTATTACAAAAAAGCTCTTCCGCTTAATAACAAAAGAGCTAAAAAACTTACACTTAAATACTCAATATGAGCCCTACAATAGTACCTATTATAGCAATAAGGATAAAAATAAAAATAATACCAGGAATTAAGATAGTTAATACAGCACGCCATATTGAGAATCGATGTACCTCAGAAACAATAGCTACGTTAATAACTATTGACCACACTCCAATAATAATTGATGCAATTGATGCTACTACAGCAATAATCGTAAATGAAACATCTCCAGGAACTATATCGGTTTTAAAATAAGTCACTGGCGAGAAAGCCATCCATATAAACATAAATGGAAATAACCAAATCCCCGGAATTCCAACGATACTTAGCCCTTTGAACATTTCTTTATAAGTTGCCTGACCACCAAAGAGTTTACCAAACAGCCATACTACAAGGCTAGAAACGGAAACAGATAGTAAACCTAAGAATGGACCTAACAGCGTACATAGTAAGATAATTCCCCAAATAGGCATAATTGGATATATTTCCGTGTCTGACGTTCCAATTATAGTACCCGCAATTCCGCTAAGTATAACAAACATAATGGCATAACCAATTGATTTTTCCTCCAATACAAATCTAGCTGTCTTTTTCGGATTAAGCCAAATAGAAAAAAACGGTTGTATTTGATCTTTTTCTTTCATTTCATCAATAGAATTCATTTTACAAAAAACACTCCTCATTAAATAAAAACACTTCTCTTCTTTTAATAGAATAACAGAAATAACAAGAAAAATTAGCATTTTCTTAAGAACGCTCTAAATTCAGTTGATTATACTGAAATGTACATTATAAAAAAGAGTATGCAAATCGCATACTCTTTTCTACGGAACTTATAGCTGAATCTTATTCAATTATTCAACATCGCCAGCCCAAGCCAGCATGCCGCCATCCATATTTGCTACATTAAAGCCTTGATTTTCTAAAAACATTGTTGCATTGCCACTACGCCCACCAGAGCGACAAACCATAATGTACTCTTTTGATTTATCCAGTTCATTCATACGAAATTCGATTAAACCTAAAGGAATATTAATAGCTGTTGGAATTATGCCCGTTGCTACTTCTTCTACTTCGCGAACATCTATCAATTTCAATTCTTTACCCGATTCTAATAATTGTTGTACTTCTTCTACTGAAATTGATTTCATTTTCATTATCCCCTTACCCCACTAGGTATATATTATATTAAAATAAGGAAGAGACGATTATCGGCTCTTCACTAATAGATCAACAGCTTCTTTAATTAAAGTTTCTTTATCTTTTCCTTTAAGCTCATTTTCATCCTCCATGCAACGTACTAAGTTAGTACTTACAATAAGTCCAATTGCACGATCAATTGCTGATCGAGAGGCAGATAGCTGTGTGATGACATCTTTACATTCTTTCTCTTCTTCAATCATACGAATAATACCTTTTAACTGCCCTTCTATTCGTTTCAATCGATTTTTAATTTGATCGTTATACTCCATTATCATCACTCCAATTCAAGCATATCGTGTAACAGTTATAGATATTATACCCCTAAAGGTATTGTGTCAAGTAAATATACTATAAACAAAACATTTGAAAATCAATACCCCTGGCAGTATATTGTAAATACTTTACAATGTATATAAAAGGAGGGAATACGAAATGACATATGACGTAACTGTTTATTCTTCTACAAATTGTGGTTATGCGTGTTAATAAAAAATTTATAAAACATTCCTTATAAGGAAGTAATTATTCAAGAAAAGCCTGAAATTGCACAATTATTAGTGACTGCAACTGGTCGTCTCGGTGTACCACAAACGAATATAAATGGCAATTGGGTACTTGGTTATGATCCCAATTTTGCTATTAAAATTATTCAAAATCACCAATTAACAGCTAACAACAGTTAATGGAAACGGAGAATTGAACTAATGGCATCGATTATGCTACTACTCGCAATCGCTGTTTTTATGTATATCCGTACTAAATCAACAAAAGGAAAAAGTATTTCTGCATCCAAGAATAGCCAATCGTTATGGTATAATGACACTTAACGAATGACTTTTTATTTACAAGGAGGTCTTTTAGAGATGAAAATCATATCAATTTGTCCTAGCAATACTGAACTACTAATCTATTTACAGCTTGAACATCAGTTGATTGCTATCGATGATTTTTCTGATTGGCCATCTGCTATTCAGCATTTACCACGCCTTGGTCCTGATCTTTCCATTAATATGGATTTGCTTGAAAGCATGGAACCCGAGCTCGTTCTCGCTTCACTTAGCGTTCCTGGAATGGAGAAAAATATTGAAGAACTTGAACATCGTAAAATTCCTCATATCGTTCTAAACCCTAATAGTCTACAAGAAATTGCTGAAGATTTACGTATACTAGGTAAAGTATGTGGCGTACTTGAGCACGCTGAAACAAGAGCTGCTGAATTTGAAGGCTTTGTTGCTAGTATGCAGAAAATCGGCGAAAGTTGTGAAATTAAACCTTCATTATATTGGGAATGGTGGCCAAACCCAATATTCACGCCAGGTGGTATAAACTGGCTGACTGAAATAAGCGAAATCGCAGGTGGTCTAAATCTCTTTGCTGATGTTGGATTAGCTAGTGTACAAACTGATTGGAACGATGTACTAAATCGAAATCCTGATTATGCATTTTTAGCATGGGTCGGTGTTCAGTATCACCGAATTAAACCTGAGCACCTACTGAAAAGACCTGGTGCTTTAGAGATGACTGCCATAAAGTTAGACCGCCTTCATGTAATGGAAGAATGGCTCTATTGCCGACCTTCCCCTAGGTTACTAGAAGGAGCATTGAAGTTAGCAAAATTGTTACATCCAAAAGAGTATTCAGACTTAGTTTTACCTGAATGGATACTTGAAAAATAATCTGAATAAAAAATAGTAAAAGACTTTTCACATTGAGTGGAAAGTCTTTTTTTAATCCTTCTTATTTTTCAATATTTTAAGATTAATTAGGGTTAATTTTGCACAAAAGAGCCTACTCTATATAAAGAATAGGTTTGTTTGATTATCATAATTTTTAAATGTTCTGTGCTCCTTTGCAAAGATAAAAAAGACTACTGCTCACTTTAAAGTGAGTAGTAGTCTTGGTGGACTAGCATATTTAGCATTTATCGGCATATCCAGCTTCAGGCGCTAGACTCTCGAGGTCACTTGGGCCAACAGGATGTTGGCCATGCAACCGTTGCGACACGACGTCGCGTACTTAGGTTACGTTCCTTGAAACGAGCGCCTTCAGCATTTAAGAGAACTGTACCATGTGGTATTTCTTTTTGCCTCTTCTTACGATTGCGAATGCATCCTCTAGGCGGTCTTTGGCGTCTACAGTGTATGCTAAATCTGTAATTTTTTCGCCGTTGATTGAGATGGCGCCGTTTGTTACGTCTTCACGGGCTTGACGTTTTGAAGATGAAATTTTAGCTTCGACTATTAGATCTACGATATTTTGATCTTCTTTTGAGATTTCAACAGAAGGTATACCGCTAAATGCTACTTTCATTTCTTCTACTGAAAGTGCTTTTAAGTCACCTGAGAATAAAGCTCCTGTGATGCGGATTGCTTGTTCCAATCCTTCTTCACCGTGAATAAGTTTTGTCATTTCAGCAGCCAATGCTTTTTGCGCTTTACGTAAATGTGGCTCAGTTTCTACAGCAGCTT
This sequence comes from Viridibacillus sp. NPDC096237, assembly GCF_050278625.1. NCBI lineage: Bacteria > Bacillati > Bacillota > Bacilli > Caryophanales > Caryophanaceae > Viridibacillus > Viridibacillus sp. NPDC096237. The sequence goes on from NZ_JBNNTI010000007.1 coordinate 59,072, forward strand.
TTAATACTTCGATTTCTTCACGAGATAGGAATGTGAAGATTTTCAAATATTTCACGACATCAGAGTCAGCTGTATTGATCCAGAATTGGTAAAACTCGTATGGTGATGTTTTTTCAGCATCTAACCAAACTGCTCCACCAGCAGTTTTACCGAATTTTGTACCATCTGCTTTTGTTACTAATGGAATTGTAATACCAAATGCTTTTGTTTCTTCTTCATGTGTTTTACGAATGACTTCAAGGCCAGTTGTAATATTACCCCACTGATCAGAACCACCAACTTGAATACGGCAGTTCATATTGTCGTATAAGTGGTTGAAGTCAATACCTTGAATAATTGTGTATGCAAATTCCGTAAATGAAAGGCCAGTATCAAGACGAGATGAAATTGTATCTTTACCAAGCATGTAGTTAACATTGATTAATTTACCATAGTCACGTAGGAACTCGATTGTATCCATTGAACCAATCCAGTCACGGTTGTTTGCCAATTTTGCACCGTTTCCAGAATTGAAATCGAAAATACGCTCTAATTGTTTTTTAATAGCTTGAACATTTTTCTCAACTTGCTCGACTGTTTGTAATTGGCGCTCTTCAGAACGACCTGATGGGTCACCTATCATACCAGTAGCGCCACCGACTAATAGAATTGGTTGGTGACCTGCCATTTGGAATCTTCTTAAAGTAAGTAGTGGCACGATATGTCCGATATGCATGCTATCTGCAGTTGGGTCAACACCACAATACAAAGAAACAGATTCCTCGTTTAATAATTTTTCCATACCTTCAGCATCTGTTTGTTGGTACAGTAGGCCACGCCACTGTAAATCTTCCAATAATGGATTTGTCATATTCCTTACCTCCTAATATAAATAAAAAAAGTCCCTGCATATAAATATGCAGGGACGTTAATCACAATTTAACGCGGTACCACCCAGCTTGAAGAAAAATGATTCTTCCGGCTCATACGTCTTAACGCGACGCATACGTTCTCGCTCCAAATGTGTAATTCGTGTCCATATTGTGACTAACTTTCACCAACCGCTAGCTCTCTATACAGGGAATATGTTCACTACTGCGCACTTTTCAACGCTCGAAAAACTATTAATGACTATTGTACTTCATTTAGATTCATTGTCAATAAATATTATTAGTCATTATTCAATTATGGTATAATTAACGAGATTTTAGGAGGTCGATTTAGTGATAGAACAATTTAAAAAATGGGTTAAAAAAATAGACAATCGCATCCAAGAAATGACTTCTATGAGCTGGATGAAAACCATGCGTATAACATCAAGCGTGATCTGGAATTTATGTTTATTATTTGTCGTATTATCAGTTGTAGGTTTTGTATTCGTAGGGTCTATTGGCGCTGGGTATTTTGCCTCCCTCGTAAAAGAAGAGCCTTTACGAGCAAAAGCTGAAATGCGTAGTGATATTTTAACTTACGATGAAACGAGTGATCTCTACTTCGCAGGTGGAAAATATTTAGGTAAAATGCGTTCGGACTTAGAACGACGCGAAACAACTCTAGATAAGGTCTCGCCTAATGTAATTAATGCAGTTCTAGCTACAGAGGATGAGTACTTCTACGAACATAACGGAATTGTGCCAAAAGCCGTTTTCCGTGGATTATTACAAGATGTAACGAACTCTGCTACACAAACAGGTGGTTCGACATTAACGCAACAATTAATCAAAAACCAAATTTTAACGAATGAAGTTTCATATGAACGTAAAGCGAAGGAATTATTACTAGCAATGCGTCTTGAGAGTTTCATGGAAAAGGATGAAATTTTAGAAGCTTATTTAAATATTATTCCATATGGTAGAAATTCATCTGGTCGTAATATTGCTGGAATCGAAACAGCAGCTGAAGGTATTTTCAATAAAAAAGCTAACGATCTTAACCTTGCACAAGCTGCTTATATCGCCGGTATTCCACAATCACCTTATGCCTATACACCATTTACACAGCAAGGGAAGCTTAAAGATAAAGAATCATTAGCACATGGTATTAATCGTATGAAAACTGTTTTGTATCGTATGCATGAAAGCGGTTATATTACGGACAAGCAATATAAAAAAGCATTGAAATACAAAATTAAAAAAGATTTCCGTAAATCTGAACTTCGCCCTGAAGAAAAATATCCATATGTAACATATGAAATTGAAAGCCGTGCAAAAGATATAATGGCAACAATTTTAGCTAAAAAAGATGGCATAGATCCAAAACGTTTAAAAAATGAAAAGAAATTAAAAGAAAAATATACAATCTTAGCAGATCGTGAATTACGATCAAAAGGTTACAAGATATACTCTACGATTGATAAGAAAATGTATGACAATATGCAAAATGTAAAAGATAACTTTGCCTATTACGGTGCTACATTTAAAAAGACTGTTACAGATTCAGAGACTGGAAAAAGTAAACAAGTTGATGTACCTGTACAAGTTGGTAGTATCGTCATGGAAAACAAAACAGGTAAAATTTTAAGCTTTATCGGTGGCCGTGACTTTAAATTAGAAGAGTTAAACCACGCGACACAAGCAAAACGTTCAAATGGCTCTACTATGAAACCACTTTTAGTATACGCACCTGCAATTGAATACGGAGTAATTGGTGCAGGTAGTCCAGTAGTCGATGTGAAATTTAACCACCTTGGATGGTCTCCATCAAACATTTCCGGTGATACCCGAGGTATCATTTCGGCACGTGAAGCATTAAAAGACTCTCAAAACTTGACAGCAATCCGACTATACAGTCAAATTATGAACCGTAGACCCGCTGATTTACTTGCCAAAAATGGTTTCTCACATTTAGATGCAGATGATTATACAAACTACGCAACTTCAATCGGTGCACTTAAATACGGTGTAACAGTTGAAGAAAATACAAATGCATTTGCGACTTTCGCAAATGGCGGTAAATTCGTAGATGGTTATATGATTTCGAAAATTGTAGATTCAGACGGTAAAACTGTATATAAACACAAATCTAAAGCGAAACAAGTATACAGTCCACAAACTTCATATATCATTACGGATATGATGCGCGATGTATTGAAACAAGGAACTGGTACTACAGCAAATGCTGGCCTGAAATTTAGTGCAGATTTCGCAGCTAAAACGGGTACATCTCAAGATTATAAAGACGTTTGGGTGGTTGGATACAATCCAGACATTTCACTAGGTGTATGGATGGGTTATGATACTCCACAAACACTTTATCAATACAATGAGACTTACTTGCAACCAGGTACTCGTGTAAATATGTTATGGGCTAAACTAATGAACTCTGTTTATGATTCTAATCCTAAATTAGCTACAGCATCTGGTAAACGTTTCACTCCTCCTGCAGGTGTAGTAAGCCAAACATTCTGTGGTTTGTCTGGACGAGCATTATCATCAGCGTGTTCAAAAGCGGGCTTCTCACGTACTGACTTATTCAACTCGCAAGTAATGCTACCTACTAGTCCAGATGATAGTTTCAATTCAAGTGGTGGCTTAAATCCTGACTTTATCTCTCGTATGTTAGGAGTCCTAGGCGGAGATCCTACAGGTATTCTATCGTCGAAAGAGAAAGAGAAACTTAATCCTACTAACACAGATGAAAAAGATAAAGACACGGAAAAAGATAAAAATAAAGACAAAGATACACAGCCAAATAACAATTCTTCGAATTCAAATACGAATTCAGATACGAATTCGAATTCGAATACCGATAAAGACAAAAACAAAGACAAAAATGCGAAACCTAATACAGACAATAAAAAGCCGACAACAGATAAAGACAATTCAACTGAGCAAGATAAAGACAATTCAACTGAGCAAGATAAAGACAAAAACCCAAACACCGATAAGGATAAAGACAAAAATACTGGCACTAGTAACAACAATTAATCCTTCAAAAAGAGCATTCTACATATATGTAGAATGCTCTTTTCTTATACCATCCAGTTATATTTAAACTTCCTTATTCATCTTTTTAAAGCTACACAAACTTACGACACTAGTCATATAATTTTCTCATTTGTGTGATTATTCTCTTTTTCATTCATGTATAATTGAAATACAATATCTTAGTAAGGCGGTGAAATAATGGAATATATTAAAACTTATTACGGCGTTAATATGGATACGAAATTAGGTAAAGTTGTAGTTGAAGGTCCTATCCCTCCTGAACAATTAGAAAAACTAAAATTCCATGAGGACTTAACAGCTTTTCGTGTTGCTAAACAGCAATTTAAAGCGCTAATAGGAATAGCCAAATTACCGGAAGGACGTATTATTATTGCCCGTAATGAGGATACCATCGTCGGTTATGCAACTTTTTTATATCCTGACCCATTAGAACGTTGGTCTGAAGGGAAAATGGAAAATTTAATTGAGCTAGGAGCAATCGAAGTCATACCAGAATTTCGTGGAACAGGTGTAGGCAAACAAATACTTCGCTTATCTATGATGGATGATGCGATGGAAGACTATATCATTATTACGACCGAATATTATTGGCACTGGGATTTAAAAAGAACAGGACTAAATGTTTGGGAATATCGTAAAATCATGGAGAAAATGATGAATGCAGGAGGTCTAGAGAATTTCGCCACTGACGAACCTGAAATCTCTTCACACCCTGCAAATTGCCTAATGGCACGAATTGGTAGTAGAGTTGATAATGAATCAATTCTAAAATTTGATCAGTTACGTTTTAAAAGCCGTTTCATGTACTAAACAACTAAACAAGGGGGATTTTGTCTATGATTGTTGAAGAAATCATGAATACAACTGTGTTTTCCTTACAACCATCCAGCACTATTAAGGAGGCAGTTCAGTTACTTAAAAAAGAACGGATTCGTCATTTACCTATTACAAACGCAGCTAACGAAGTAGTTGGCTTGGTGACAGAAAGAGATATAAAAAATGCTCTTCCTTCTTCACTGCACAAAATATCCGACGGAGATATCTATAACCAACCGTTAGAAAATATTATGAAAAAAAATATTATTGTTGGGCACCCACTTGATTTCGTCGAAGAAATCGCTATTATTTTTTATGAACAAAAGATTGGCTGTTTACCTATCGTTAGTGGAGGAAAGTTAGTAGGAATTGTAACAGGAACAGACCTACTGTATAACTACATTGAGTTAACAGGAGCAAATAAACCAAGCTCACATATTGAAATTCGTGTACCAGATATCGTTGGTATATTATTTGAAGTAACAAAAGTATTCCATAAGCACTACGCGAGTGTATTGAGTGTCTTAGTATATCCAGATAAAGAGTTTGATGAAATGAAAATACTATCTATCCGAGTAAAAATCATGAATCCTCTGTCCATCATTGAGGATTTACGAAAAGAAGGGTTTGATGTTCTATGGCCAAATATGCCGGGCATGAAACTGTAGCAAAGAACGCCGTATTCATCTACTCAGATAACCAACTTGGATATAAATTTTCTGACACTCATCCTTTTAATCAAAAAAGACTAACTTTAACAGTAGATTTACTAAATGAACTTGGTGCCTTAAATAAAGCAGATATTATTGAACCGCGTATCGCAACAGATGAAGAAATCCTCCTTGGTCACGAAGCAAAATATGTGGATATTGTAAAAAAAGCTGGCCGTGGTGAAATAACAAATGAACAGGGTGAACAGTATGGTATCGGCACAGAGGATACACCAATCTTCCCTTATATGCATGAAGCAAGTGCTCATATCGTCGGTGGCACCCTAACGGCATGTGATTATGTGATGCAAGGAAAGGCTAAGCATGCTGCTAACCTAGGTGGTGGACTTCATCACGGTTTTAAAAGTCGTGCATCGGGATTTTGTATTTATAATGACAGTACTGTAGCCATTAAGTATATGCAACAAAAATACAATGCTAGAGTACTCTATATCGATACAGACGCACATCATGGTGACGGTGTTCAGTGGAGCTTCTACGATGATCCAAATGTATGCACTATTTCTATTCATGAAACAGGTCGTTACCTATTCCCTGGTACTGGAAACGTTACAGAAAGAGGAACTGGCGAAGGTCATGGTACCTCCTTCAATTTACCGATTGATGCTTTCACAGAAGATGAGTCATTTTTGGATATATATGAAACAGCCTTTAGAGAAATAGTCACCCATTTTAAACCAGATGTGATTTTGACACAAAATGGTGCTGATGCACATTATTTTGACCCCTTAACCCATCTTTATTGTTCAATGAAGATTTATAAAGAAATTCCACGGATTGCTCATGAGTTAGCGCATAAATATTGTGATGGTCGCTGGATAGCAGTCGGTGGTGGAGGCTATGATATCTGGCGTGTAGTTCCAAGAGCATGGTCACTTATTTGGACAGAAATGACTGATCAAAAAGCTCCTGATGGACCGCTCCCATCTACTTGGTTAGAGAAGTGGCAAGCTGAATCGCCTGTCACCCTTATACCTACTTGGATGGATTCAGATAATATGTATAATGAAGTGCCACGAAAAGTAGAAATCGCAGAAAAAAATCAGCAAATATTAAAAAAAGCATTATACATGATTCGTTCTATTCAAAGCTAATTGTACATAAAAGGATCGCTCCCGGCGTCTTTTCCAAGACGCTAGAGCGATCCTTTTTTATTGAAGCACTTATTTATTTTACTGAATCTCGTTCTTCAATACGGTGTGGAAGTATAACGATACCATCTTCCACTGTTTCTTTGTTCATAAATTTAGTTAATAGACGCATTGAAACCGCACCAATATCATACAACGGTAATACAACACTTGTTAATTGAGGGCGTACCATACGTGCTAGCTTTGAGTTTTCAAAACTAATCACTTCAATATCCTCAGGGACTTTTTTACCTGCATCTTGTGCGCCATGAATAATACCAATGGCTAGCTCATCGCTACCTGCAAAGAAAGCTGTTGGTGCATTATCAAGCTGGCTTAACTCTGACCAATCTTCGATACCACTATCATAAGAATCTTCATTAGCAACAACTAGTTTGTCATCAAATTCAATGTCAGCTTCTTCTAACGCTCTCTTATATCCAGCAAATTTATATTCTCGGTTAATCGTAGATGTGAACGGTCCTGATACGAAAGCAATTCGTTTATGGCCATTATCTATTAGTCGGCTAACCGCTTCATAAGCCGCTTGTAAATAATCGATATTTACTGATGGTATTTCTTTTGTTTCTTCAATTGAACCTGCCAAAACAATTGGTACAGGTGAATGCCCCATTTTATCTAATAGCTCTTTTGTAACTTGTTCGCTCATCAAAACAATTCCATCAACTTGCTTACCATACATATTATCTAATAATTGTAGTTCCTTATCTTCTCGTTGATCAGAATTCGATAAAATAATATTATAGCGATACATTGTCGCGATATCCTCAATACCTCTCGCAAGTTCAGCATAGAAAATATTAGATATATCTGGGATGATAACGCCTACTGTCGTCGTTTTTTTACTTGCTAAGCCACGAGCAACCGCATTTGGTCTATATTCTAAGCGTTCAATTACATCAAGAACTTTTTTTCTAGTTGACGGCTTAACGTTTGGGTTGCCGTTGACGACACGAGAAACTGTCGCCATAGAAACATTTGCTTCACGTGCAACATCATAAATTGTAACGGTCACTTGATGACCTCCTTTTCTTTTCTTCTTTTTATGATACGACAGTTCGTAAAGATTTTTCAACAAAAGAAAAGTGACGATTCAAGTAATTTGAATCGTCACCCTCTATTATGCGTGAATTTCGTAAGATTTCATGAACTTTTGAAGTGTTTCGTAAAATTCATCGAATTGTGGAATGCTCATTTGTTGTTGAGCATCCGATAATGCTACTGCTGGATCTGGATGAACTTCTGCCATAACACCGTCTGCTCCAATAGCAATGGCTGCTTTAGCACATGGTAATAGTAAATCGCGACGACCAGTTGAGTGTGTTACATCAACAAATACTGGTAAATGCGTTTCTTGTTTTAAAATCGGAACTGCTGAAATGTCTAATGTGTTACGTGTCGCTTTTTCATATGTGCGAATACCACGTTCACAAAGAATAATTTGATCATTACCTTTTGAGATAATGTATTCTGCTGCATTGATGAATTCATCAATTGTTGCTGCTAAACCACGTTTTAAAAGTACAGGTTTATTTGTCGCTCCTGCTGCTTTTAATAATTCAAAGTTTTGCATATTACGTGCACCAATTTGGATAACATCGATATAATCTAGTGCTTCATCCAAATGTGAAGGTGTAACAATTTCAGAAACTACAGCTAAACCGTATTCTTTTGAAATTTGTTTTAAAATTTTCAATCCTTCAAGACCTAATCCTTGGAAGTCATATGGAGATGTACGCGGTTTGTAAGCTCCTCCACGAATCATTTTTAAACCTTTAGATTGAATCGATTCAGCAACTGCTGCTACTTGCTCATACGATTCAACAGCACATGGCCCGAATACGAATGTTGGTTCTCCAGCTCCAATTGCTTCTCCGTTAATATTAACAATTGTATCCTCTGGCTTACGTTTACGAGATACTAGTAATTCTTTTTTATGATCTGTTTCTTGTAATTTTAATGCTGATTTAAAAATCTCTTTGAAAATATGTTCAATCGTACCTTGACTAAGTGGACCTTTATGGTTTTCTTTTAATAGGTTCAACATATGTCTCTCACGAAGAGGATCATAACGATTAACACCTTGTTTTTCTTTAATCTTACCAATTTCTTGTACGACTTCTGCACGTTCGTTAATTAAACTTAAAATTTCAAGGTTTAATGCGTCTACGCGGTCACGTAAGTGATCTAAATTTTGATGACTCATTGCGTTTCTCCTCACTTCCTCGTATCAGGTACTTTCAGTAGACTGAAAACTGTGATACATTTTTAGATAATATGACTATTATAATCAATAAATTTTAAAAAGTCACGAATTATTTCTTTAGCGCTTCAACGCGACGAAGTATGTTACTTTAAATGAACATGAAAGGACGTGGCAAAACACGATGTCTAAGCTATTTGCATTAGATATAGGTACACGCTCTGTAGTCGGAATAATTATAGAAGAACAAGATGAAAATTTCCACGTTGTCGATTTAATGATTGAAGAACACAAGGAACGTGCCATGGTAGATGGCCAAATACATAATGTGTTACATGTAGCTACTTTAATAGAGAAAATTAAAACCCAACTTGAAGAGAAACATGGACCTCTTCATAAAGTAAGTGTAGCTGCTGCTGGTAGAGCTTTAAAAACTGAACAAGCTACTGTCACAATTAATATAAAAAACCGACTTGCTTTTACTGAAGATGACATTAGCCGTTTGGAACTTGCTGCTGTTCAACAAGCACAGCAACAACTATTACAACATAAAGAAGAAAAAAATAGTAGTAGTCATTATTATTGTGTTGGTTACTCGGTTTTATACTATCGTTTAGACCATGAAGAAATTGGCAGTTTAATCGACCAACAAGGTGAAGAAGCTTCAGTTGAAGTAATTGCTACCTTCTTACCTAGAGTCGTCGTAGAATCACTGTTAGCGGCCCTTAAACGTGCAAATTTAGAGATGGAAGCATTAACCCTTGAACCAATCGCAGCTATCAATGCGTTAATTCCTCCTTCGATGCGACGTTTAAATGTTGCACTAGTGGATATAGGTGCAGGTACGTCAGATATAGCTATTACGGATAAGAGTACAGTTGTAGCATATGGAATGGTACCTACAGCTGGTGATGAGATCACGGAGGCATTGAGTGATCATTATTTATTGGACTTCCCTGTTGCGGAAAAAGCCAAAAGAGAAATAGCTACACAAGAAGAGATTAATATTCAAGATATATTAGGTTTCGATCAACTCTACCCACGCTCTGAAATTATGGAAAAATTACGTCCAGCAGTCGTACAACTCGCTACAGCAATTGGCACTGAAATTTTACGATTAAATAATCAAATTGCGCCAAAAGCCGTTTTACTAGTAGGTGGGGGCAGTTTAACACCTGATTTACCTGCAGAAATTTGTCAAATATTAGAGTTACCTGAAAATCGGGTTGCTGTTCGAAGTATAGATGCCATTCAACAACTCACAAGAGAAGATCATGTACCCGCCTCTCCAGAGCTTGTAACACCAATTGGTATTGCCCTAGCAGCAAAACGAGCACCAATAAAATATATGACAGTGGAAGTAAACAAACAAATCATCCGTTTATTTGAATTAAAAGAGATGACGGTGTCAGACGCGTTACTTGCAGCCAATGTGTTAGCTACTAAATTATACGGTAAACCAGGATTAGCTCTTTCAATTAAAGTAAACAATCAGGATATCTTTATACCTGGTGGTCATGGCAGTCCAACTGAAATTTTCGTCAACGGTAAAAAAGCAAACACCAAACATCTTATCCAAAATGGTGATATCATCGAGTTAAAAGAAGGCGAAAACGGAGCACCTGCTCAAGCTTCGGTGAAAGATATACTAGATGACGCTAGTATAAAAAAAGTATATATTCAAGATCTACCATACGAAATACATCCGAAAATCACGTTAAACGGCCAAACAGTCTCACTGGATACGCAATTGAATGATCGTGATATTGTGTCTATTAAAACAGCCGATACCATTGAAGAAATTTTACATCGGACTAACAATCAAGTTCTAACAAAACGACTAACACCATTTACAATCTATGTTGATAACAAGCCTGTAAATTTACCAGAATTCGCGTGTAGTTTATCGCTTAATGGTTTTCCAACAAAACTTCACTATTCTATGAAGAGTAATGACCGCTTAACAATTCAATTGACCGAATTGCCGACAGTTGAATTAATCACTAAGCGTCTTAACATGCAATTAGAGGACCGTATAATTGTTACATTCCAAGATGAAACATTAGAGATGATTAAAACTTGTATGACAGTTTATATAAATGGAGAAATTGCTCGTAAATCAGATGTTATATCCAACGGTGCTAAATTTCAATTTGTCACAAAGGATACTAGTAATTGGATTTACCAAGATGTATTCCGTTTTTCAAATTGGCAATTACCTACAGACTTCAAGGGATCTTTTTCAATATTACGTAATGAAAAACCTTCAAAATTCGACGCAGAAATTTTCGGTGGTGATCGACTTTCTATTACATTAAGTAAGTAGAGCAACAAATCTTATAAATAACGAAAAAAACTATCTCAAATGTTCTTCTAACGAACTTTGAGATAGCTTTTTACTATTAGTGCATTATTTATTTTTTTGTTGTTTCAGCTTTTGCTTCTTGCTTTTCAGCTTCGACTACTTCAACTGCTTCTTCAAGAGCCAAACTAACAGCTGTTGGCTCATTAGTTTCAGCTTCATATTCTGCAATCGTTTTTTCCATTGTTTCCATGATATCTAATGGCTCTTCACCTTCAAAAGAAACCGTTCCATCATCCAATGGCTGAGTTGTTTTAGTTTTAATTGATTTTACTTTATCAACTAGTTGACCTGATTGTTCTTGAAGCGTTTTTGAAATTTGAGCCGATTTTTCCTTTGCAGTGGAAGAAAGCTCAATACTTTTTTCTTTGATTTGACTCGCTTGTGTTGCCACATCTTCACGCAATTCTTTACCTGTTTTAGGAGCTAAAAATAACGCTGTAGCAGCCCCAACAATACCACCTACAAATGCACCGATTACAAAATCTTTTACGTTTACATTTGATTCGTCATAGAGAGATTCAGCTTTATGTTCATAAGATTGTGGTAAGTAAGCATTCACTTCCGAACCCTCAATTCCTTGGTTACCATAAACATCATAATTATTTCTCACATCATTGTAATTCGGTTTTTGTTCTGACATACCTAGCGCCTCCCAATATCTTATTTTCTTCTTTTTCTTTTAACAGTTGCATCTGGTGTATTCACCGTGACTGTCTCATTATTAGCTTTACGCTCTTTCATCTTACCACGTATTCCCATAAAAGCGTTACTCCATTGAATAACTTGTGCGATTTGATCGCTGTTTTTCGAAACGTTAGAATAAATAGAAGATGTTACTTGTTGCACTGAATTATTCAATCCATTTACTGAATCTCCAAAACCTTTTACGGCTTGTACTACCGTATTCAGTTGCTTAGATTTGTCTTGAATATCCTCTGCCAAACTATTCGTTTTTTCTAATAAACCTGTTGTCTCACGTGTAATTCCTTGCATTTGGCCTTCAATTCCAGCCATTGTATTCGCTACATTATTTAATGTCGTTTTCAACGAATTTAATGTCATCGCTAAACCAATACATAAAACAAGGAACCCAATCGCCGCAACTAATGCTGCTATATACAAAATAACTATCATCTTACACCCTCCTAACTATATACATTTAAGTTCCCACAAAATGAATGTATTTAAACATTACATATTACAATACATTCAACAAAACATTGCTAAATCCTGCTAATCATCATCACTATACTACAAAAATAAAGAATTTTCCATAAAAAAAACAGCTTAGCCTCTACTAGAGGTTAAACTGTTTTCTAATATATTTACGCTTGTATTATACGTTTCCTTCTAATAAAAGTACTTCAAATGCTTCTTGGAATTTATGAACATCTCCTGCGCCCATAAACAAGAATACCGAATCTTTATGCTCAACTATAGAAGGAATATTTTCTAACTTCAATAAATTGCTGCCTTCAATTAGATCTACTAAATCTTGTATAGACAGTGCACCTGATTTTTCACGCGCAGAGCTGAAAATATCACAAAGATAAACACTATCTGCTTCACTTAAACTATCCGCAAAATCTTGTAAAAATGCTTGCGTACGTGTAAATGTATGTGGTTGGAAAATTGCTACAACTTCACGATCCGGGTATTTTTGGCGTGCAGATTGAATCGTCGCTCTAATCTCTGTTGGATGATGAGCATAATCATCAATTAATGTACGTGCGCCAATTGCTGTCTCTGTAAAACGACGTTTAACACCATCGTAAGTACTTAGACGAGCTTGAATCGTTTCAGCAGGAACTCCTTCATAATGGCACAAAGAAATCACAGCAAGTGTATTTAGTACATTATGATCTCCAAACATCGGAATATGGAACTTACTATAGAATTCGTTACGTACAAAAACATCGAAGGTAGAACCTTCAGTCGTTTTTTCTACATTACGTGCTTCAAAATCATTTTCAGAACCTAAACCGTAAAATACGACTGGTACATTGGCTTGAATTTTTTGTAAGTGTTCATCATCACCACAAGCAATAATAGCTTTTTTCACTTGTAATGCCATTGATTGAAACGCATCAAACACATCATCTATGTCTTTATAATAGTCAGGGTGATCAAAATCAATATTCGTCATCACTGCATAATCTGGATGATAAGCTAAGAAATGTCGGCGGTATTCGCATGCTTCCATTACGAAATTTTGAGCGCCAACTGCTCCGCCACCAGTACCATCACCAATTAAAAAAGAAGTCGGCTTGTCTCCTTCTAACACATGAGACATTAAACCTGTTGTTGAAGTTTTACCATGGGCTCCTGTAATAGCGACTGATGTATATTGTTCTAAATAATCCCCTAGGAATGTATGATAACGAATTACTTCTACACCGATTTCACGGGCTTTTACTAACTCTGGGTGCTCGTCCGTAAAAGCATTACCCGCAATTACAATCATTCCTGTTTGAATGTTGTTCTCATCAAAAGGCAAGATGGTAATATTGCGCTTTCTTAGTGGATCTTCTGTAAAAAAGTATGTTTCGATATCGGAACCTTGAACCGTCTCACCTGAATCAAATAGAATTTGTGCAAGTGAACTCATTCCTGATCCCTTAATTCCTGTAAAATGATAAACTGTCATGTTGAAACCTCCCGGGAAAGTTTCCTTACCCTTGATTAATCAAATCTTTAAAACATATTACATTATAACATGGATTACTACACTTCTAAAATAAACGATAATTCCCACTCTTTCACTTTTATTATTCACAAATAATAAGTCATTAGTCATAAATAATTCACAATTCGTCATATCCGTTATTAAAGAGACTCTCCAAATCTTGTGTTTTCAAAAAGACATCACGTGGTTTTGTGCCCTTTGACTCGGAGATAAATCCTTGAGCCTCCATCATGTCTACTAATCTGGCCGCTCGATTATAGCCGATATGGAATTTTCGTTGTAAAGAAGATGTCGAAACTGTACCTTGCTCACAAATATGACGGCATGCCTCTTCAAATAGCTCATCTTGTTCCTCAACAGCCTCAGCTTTTCTTAACAATTCTTCTTGTTCAAAAATATATTCCGGTTCCCCCAAGGAACGCATATAGTCTGTTACTGCTTCAATCTCTTCATCCGTTACAAAGGTACCTTGCACACGAATAGGAGCAGACATGCCATTTCCTAAGTACAACATATCACCTCGACCTAACAACCGTTCCGCACCCTGGCTATCCAATATTGTACGTGAATCAATTTGCGATGATACAGAGAAAGCAATACGTGTTGGTATATTAGACTTAATAAGCCCTGTAATAACATCTACAGATGGGCGTTGAGTTGCAAGTACTAAATGAATACCACAAGCTCTTGCTTTTTGAGCAATTCGACAAATAGCCTCTTCTACATCAGTAGGAGCCATCATCATTAAATCTGCTAATTCATCAATAACAATAACTAGATACGGCATTTTCAATGAAAATTTACGTTCGTCTTCAACCATTACATTGTATCTCTTAATATCTCTTGCTCCAACATGTGCAAATAATTGATACCGTCTTTCCATTTCCTCTACAGCCCATTTTAAAGCTGCAGTAGCTGCTTTAACATCGGTAATCACTGGACTCACTAAATGAGGAATATGATTAAATGCAGCCAATTCCACCATTTTAGGGTCAATTAATAGCAGCTTCACATCTTGTGGGCTCGCTTTTAATAATAGACTAACCAAAATTGAGTTAATACAAACAGATTTACCAGACCCTGTTGCGCCTGCAATTAATCCATGAGGCATTTTACGAAGGTCCAGTGTCACCGGTTTTCCTGTTAAATCTAAACCTAACGCCGCTTCGAGAGGTGAATCTGAATCAATAAATAACTGGTCACCAACTATCTCAGAAATACGTACTGGTCGTGATTTTTGGTTTGGAATTTCTATCCCGATCGAGCTCTTTCCTGGTATCGGTGCTTGAATACGTATGTCCCTCGCAGCAAGAGCAAGTTTCAAATCATCTGCTAAGTTACGTATTTTGCTCACTTTAGTACCGTGACCAACTGTGATTTCAAATTGCGTTACTGCAGGCCCTTGCACAATTTGAACAATCTCCCCTTTTACTTGAAAATAAGAGAGTGCTTCAATTAGTTTCTCACCTTGCATATCCATCCATTCAAAATCCTCTGTTTTTTCCTCTGGTGACTCTAAATACCTTAGAGATTCATCAAGGTTTTCGTTAATACGTGATGGGAGAGGCTCTTCAATCACATGTTCACTAACTGGTTCAACTGTTGTTGTCACAACTTCTTGATAGTCAGGCGTCGTATTGGATTCTAATATAGGTTGTTGTACAGGGATTTCTGTAATAATCGTTTCCAAAGGTTGCTCTTTTGCGACGGAGGGAAGTACAGTCTCATCTACGCTCGTTTTTAAAAATTGCTTAGTAGTTGCTTCTTTCAGTGCCCACTTCTCTTTATCTGTTTTTAACATGAGAACATTAAATGGAAGTTTACTTTGTTCTTTATTTATTGACTCTGCTACCGGCTGTTGGTACTCTCTCTCTTCGGAAGATAATGATTCCTCAAACTCATTTACATTTTCAGGTGGCTTTATAGATGCTTCTACAATTTCACCACCTGTTCTTGAATACTCATCTTCAGGCTCTTCAGCTCGGCGAATAAGTTCTTCGACAATGGTTGGTTTTTCTTCTATAGTAATCTCTTCTATGGAAGTTTGTGCCTGCCCAACAAAATTTACTTCTAAATTTTGTTCTACAATTTCATCTCGCTCTTTAATTGCAACAGGTATTGACTGTTGCTGGAATGGCGCTTCCACATAATGAGCAGTGGCCGGAGAGGAATTTTCATCACAATCAATAGCTTGCGCTTCTATCATTTCTACCACAGCAATTGCTTGATTTACATTTACTGCTGTTTCTACGATAGCTTGGGTTTCTTCCACTTCTGTCTCAACAATCACTTGGGTTTCTTCCACTTCTGTCTCAACAATCACTTGGGTTTCTTCCACTTCTGTCTCAACAATCACTTGGGTTTCTTCCACTTCTGTCTCAACAATCACTTGGGTTTCTTCCACT
>NZ_JBNNTI010000007.1:75453-113901 GCF_050278625.1 Viridibacillus sp. NPDC096237
TTCTGTCTCAACAATAGCTTGGACTTTATTCACTTCTGTTTCTACAACAGCTTTTGCTATTGAAGTAGGGTGAGATAGTGACTCCATTATTTCTGCAGAATTTTGTTGTGTTACTACTGAATTATCAACCAACTCATTTATCTCACTTGATACTTGGTTCGCTAACTGATTATGGACCGAGCGCCCAGGTGGCTTATGGAAACCGTAAACGGGTGACGGAACATTCGTAGGTTTGAATTTTTGCTTTTTCACTTGCTCTGGCACTGTAGTAGCTGCAGTTTGACTTTCACTCTCAATCGATCTACGGGTAGGCGAAGAACTTGGACGCTCCCTATAAGGAGCGGTTGTATCATAACTTGGCGTTGGGTTAAATGGATTAATACGCTCTTGCTTTTTTGGCACTTCGTTATAGCGATTCCTAGAGGTCGGTCTTTGTTGCTCACGCGTTTCGAAAAGAGTAGGCTCCTGAACTTGCTGTGCACCTTGGAATGGTGACCTTCTATTTGACGATGTTACCTGGTTATTAGTTGCTGGTTGGAAACGATCCTGTTGTTGCTTTTGTCGCTGTTTCTGCCATTGATTTTGTTGAAGTGGTTGCGCTTTGGGCCTAACTTGTTTATTGGATTGTGGTGGCACTTGCTTGCTCGGATTTTCTTTTTGTATCATTTGCGAGCGCTCAGCATCAGATATTAACGGGAAACGGAAAGCATCTCTTTTTCGTAAAAACGCAGGAATATGATCTTCTTGTTGTTTTGTTTCGAATTCATGTTCTATATATTCTTCTTCATATGTATCTTTTGTTTCTATTCTCTCATCATTAATTTTTTTTTCATTATCATATTCTTCGACTTCGTCACCCATAATACGAGCAACTACATTTTTAAACCATTTCATAAGAATCACTCTTTTCCAAATCGTTGCATTCATTTTATCAGTAATAACGCTGTGTATGCAATGAGAAGAGAAAGAATGCACTAGAAAATTACCATTTTTCTCAAATTTATTTCTTTTTTGTTACAAAATTAAAAATCGACATCCCTGTAATAAAGGGATGCCGATTTAACAAATATTTAAGCTTGGAAAGGGGTACCTGCAACTGCATCATTATCAAGTACTAAAATCCCTTTTACTTGCGGAGCGTTTGGTATTGCTAATTCGCGCGCTGAACAAATCATCCCTGAAGAAGGTACGCCACGTAGCTCAGCATCTTTAATTAACATACCTGAAGGCATAACTGCACCCACTTTTGCTACAACTACTTTTTGTCCTGCTTCAACGTTTGGAGCGCCACAAACTATTTGTAATGTTTCATCTCCAACATTTACTTTACAAATATTTAATTTATCTGCATTTGGGTGTTTTTCTTTTTCTTCTACTAAACCAACGACAAATTTTGGTGTTAGGTCAACATCTAAATCTACTATTGTACCATTTTTAGCGATAGCTGTATTAATTGCTGCTACTAGCTCTTCCGTAATTTCAACATTACCTTGCTGTTCAATTGGCATATATTCGCTTACATTAAAAAGGTTAAATCCTTTTATTTCGCCAGTAGATTCTTCTTTTAAGAGAACTAAATCTCCGTGTTTTTCTAAAATAGTTTTTACGATTGATTCTGTTGATAATTGAACGAGTAATACGTCTCCAACGTGTGCTTTGTTGTATGATACGATCATTTTTCCTCTTGCTCCTTTTTCACTCTGTTTTTAGCTAGTATAAAGATTGGCTCTAAATCGCCATCTTCATATATAAATGACAGCGATGTAATTGGCACTGTACCTACAGTAAAGAAATGCATCGTCATTTGCGCTAGTACATCATAACCTGCTTCATTACGAATATCACCTATGATTAACACATCTTGATGAGGTACTGACACTGTCATATCCCCTTCAATTTTACCATGCATTTCTTTTAAAAAGGCATCATTTAAAATACGGCTGGCATCATAACCATCATTTTCATTTAAAAAGTAGAAAACATTCTCCGCTACTACGTCTTTTTTCACTTTCGTATTCAGCTTTCTTATTTGAAAACGTGCAGCTTCTTTTAATTGATCTGCTGATATATGTAACTTGTCCAACATATCAACATCAACTAGGCGATATGTATTGCCAAGGTCAAGTGCATAGTAAATACGTGTTTCTGCTGTATGATCACTTGTAACGAAAGCATGCCCTTCTTTGGACTTTTTCGGAAAAGAGGTAGAACGAATGATTGGGAAGATATTATCTAAATTCTTAAATCCTTCTCCATGTTCTTTTTCCATCGCTGTAAATGTCTCTTTAATTGTGTAAATTACTTCATCAATTGCAAGTTCTTTTTTCGTTTCATATTTAGAAAGGATACCTGGTAATGATATGTCCATCCCTTTACCTAGCTCTTTATGATCCAACCTTACTTTGTTGTGTTTTTCATCAAATTGCCATTCAAAGTGAGTATCACTCAATCGTTCTTGTAGCTTTTTGATTAGCTCTTTAGATTTCAACTGCTTCAACTCCCATTTATTTTTACATAAACAAACGGTCCACTTTTTTGTGAACCGTATCAGATAGCTTTTCTTACACTATCATCTATATTTTATAATGACTCTAAAAACTCTTCAATTTCAACTTGTGTCTTCCGATCTTTGCTTACGAAACGACCACTTTCTTCACCATTCTCGAATGCGACGAAGCTAGGGATTCCGAATATATTTAAGTCTCCACATAAATCGATAAAATCATCACGATTAACTGATACAAATTGAATATCGTTAAATTTTTCTTCTATTTGTGGCATAAACGGATCGATAAAATGACAATCTGGGCACCAGCCTGCTGTAAATAGAAAAACTGTTTTCCCTTGTGCTTTTAAGTCTGAAAATTGTTCAATAGTTTGTAGAATTTGCATATTCTTAACCTCACTTATTAGTAAACTTCACTGAGCGAACAATTTGCATCATTTGCTCTATTAGTTCATCTATATTTTCACCATTTGTAATGGTCGTCAATTTAACACCACCATTACTTACAATGACCTCATACTGTTTGTCTGCTTTCTTTAATACACTTGCAAAGCCAAATTGATTCTTCTTCTTAAAGGTTTGTTCTTTTACTATTTTGGCTTTTTTATCAGCTTTCAAAGCATTATAAAATCTTTCACTATCATTACTTTCTTTTGGATTAATAAATAGAACAAATGCATTATCATCTTTTGACAATATGATATTCGTATCATCAGATGAAGTTTCTATAGTAAATTCGGAAGGTAGATAGAATTTGATTTTATTTGCTTCCACTGTGCTTTTCTCAGGTTTATTTTCAAATACACTTTCGGCATTCTCCATTCCCCGATCCATTTGTTCTTCAATAGTTTGTCCACAACCTACTAGACTTCCCAGTACAGAAATAATTAGTACCAATAAAATGGTGTATCTTGACATGCCATCCTCCATCTTTGCTTGAACTCCATTCTATTTTAAAGATGTTATAGAGTCCATGCAACTTTAGTGCTTTCCCTCTAAACTTCTAATAAAAAGGGGAAAGTCATGCTTTTTGGAAAAAGTATTGCCCAATTAACAATTTTATAACATGTTCAAACATTTCTTTTCTATCAATTAAGTCATGAGTGAAAATACCGATGGCTCCAGAATGTTGTCGGATATCATGTTGTTGTGTGAATTCATCCATAACTGGCCCAAGCTCTCTACCACTTTTCACCTTTTGCGCAACGGTTTCAGGTAGTGGAATTTGTGCTCCAGCCGCTGTTATGACATGGCCGTCTTTTAAAACGAGTGCTCCCCAATTACAAACATACATAATCCCATCAATTACTTTTACCCCACCTTCTAATCCAAATGAAAATTCTGCATTGGATACATTACGTGTATTTTTTGCGCGATTGATTGCGCCTTCCCTTGTTTCAGAATCTGACATGGGTTGTGCAGATACGCCAGATGCAACTGCAATATGTTGGAATTCTAATTCATCATCTATAAATTGTTTTACAACCGCTTCTACAGCACCTGTTTTTGCTTTATTTTCTGTTCCAATCGCTACTAACATTTTTCATACTCCTTCAGTAAATCATCTATGTATAGAAAAAGAGGGCCCTTGACGGAACCCCCTTACTAGTATAACAAATTAACCGTTTGCACGGATTGTTTCTAAAGTTGTACGGTCTGCATTTTTGACAAGCTTCACGATTAATTCCTTAGCTGCATCTAAATCATCTGTATGAATGATTGAAGCATGTGTATGAATATAGCGTGAACAAATACCAATAACAGAACTTGGTACACCATCATTAGAGATATGTACATTTCCAGCATCTGTACCACCTGGTGAGACGAAGTATTGATATGGAATATTATTAGATTCAGCTGTATCTAATATATATTCACGCATTCCTCTATGAGTAATCATTGTACGATCCAAAATACGAAGTAAAGGTCCTTTACCAAGTTGACCAAATTGTGTTTTATCACCTGAAGTATCATTAGCTGGGCTAGCATCTAATGCAAAGAAAAGGTCCGGTTTAATCATATTAGCTGATACTTTAGCTCCACGTAATCCAACCTCTTCCATCACATTTGCACCTGAATATAATGTATTCGGTAATTTTTCGTCCTTCAGTTCTTTTAATAATTCAATTGCCAGTCCACAGCCATAACGATTATCCCATGCTTTTGCCATTATTTTTTTCGGGTTTGCCATCGGTGTAAATGGACAAATCGGAATAATTGATTGTCCTGAAATGATGCCCATCTTTTCAGCATCCTCTTTATCATCAGCTCCAACATCAATCAACATATTGCTAATTTCCATTGGTTTTGACTGCATTTCAGGTGTTAATAAATGTTTTGGCACAGAAGCAATTACGCCTGGAATTGCACCGTTAGTTGCATACACTTCAACACGCTGCGCAAGCATAACTTGATTCCACCAACCACCAAGCGGTTGGAAACGGAGCATACCATTTTCAGTAATAGAAGTTACCATAAAAGCCACTTCATCCATATGGCCTGCAACTAGAATACGCGGGCCATTTTCATCACCTTTTTTTAGTCCGAAAATGCCACCTAAATTGTCTTGCACAATTTCATCCGCATACTTAGATAACTCCTGTCGCATAAAAGCGCGTACAGCACGTTCATCTCCCGGTGCACCCGGTAATTCAGTTAATGTTTTAAACATATCCAAAGTTTCTTGATTCAATTGAAAAGCCTCCCTTAGTAAGCCACTATATCTTTTATTTTATCCAAAAACTGCATTTATTACTAGCCCTTTATTTCGACACCCGAAATTTAGAGGCGCATGTTTTGTTCTTAGCGGTATCTTCATTTATTAATTTACTCCGAACTCGCATTAGCATTCCTAAAAGAATTAACCCTCACATTTTCAATCCATATAATGGATGTGGTACACTAGCTTCATATGAAATTTGGGGAGGCAATGATCTATGAAGTTACGTGATTTCCTATTTGGTGTTGCAACAGGACTTGCTGCAGCTTATGTAATTAAAGAAGCCAGTGAAAAAATTTATCCAAACAAACCAGCAAATTCAGTATTAACTGATATTAAAAACTTATTTAAACAAGAAGGACCTATCGATGGCTCATGGATATTCATGGAGCCAGAAGTTTTCAAAAAAGAAAACATTGAAATCCCTGTGTATAAAGGCGGTATTTCTCGCGTCCATAATGGTGAAACGCAAAGCTTCGAATTCGCTGCTGATGCGAAAACAGGCTCAATTGTTGACTTAGTGCGCGTCTAATCCATACTCTCTTCTAAAACTCCTCATGATTGAGGAGTTTTTTTCATTCATAAATTTATTCAAAAATGAAATGTAATTTGCCCTTCAACAATGGACTACACTCTACTATTTCATATAAAAAAGGTATCTCATGAGCCAAACCTTACAACTCAGAGATACCCTACTATTATAAATGCATAAGAAAATAATTATCCTTTAGGGACAGCTTCTTCTTTCATTTCTTCTCTTGTACGCTTCAATTCCCCTATTACTTCTTTACCAGTCTCGTTCCATTTAATTAAACGATAGTGTGCATCATGATAGAAGCTAAACCAATAACCATTTTCTAATGCTTCCTTCATTAACTTTTCTTTCGCGAAAACAGATGTCATTGGGTAATCATCATACGCAAGCACCCATAGCGGGTTTTGATGCGCATGTGTCGGCATAATGTCCGCCATATGTAGTATAGTCTCACCATTTTGTGTTAGTTTGATAATACTATGTCCATTACTATGCCCCCCTGTATGAATCATTTCAATACCAAGAAATACGTCTAATTTATCTGTGAATGGAGCTACTAAATGTTGCACTGGTTCCCAATTTTCTTTCCAATACGTATTAGCTGAACGAATATTGGGTTTGCGCATTTCATCCCACTCAACATGCGATACGAAGATTTTAGCATTTGGAAAAGTAGGTACAAGCTTGTCCTGTTCCCATTTAGTTAAGCCACAGGCATGGTCAAAATGTAAATGTGTCATTAGTATATAATCGATATCTTCAGATAGTAATCCCATTTCCACTAAACCATCATCGATAAATGATTGCTCTGTCACTCCGAAATTTCTTAACTGCTTTTCTGTAAACTTATTGTTTCCAACACCTGTATCAACTAACATATTCTTGCCTTGATACTGAATAAGAATTGGATCTGTCGGTAGTTCGATTTGGTTGTTTTCATTGACCGGATATTTGCGTGACCAAAGCGGTTTTGGCACTACTCCGAACATTGCTCCACCATCTAAAAAAGTGGTTCCCCCTTTGAGCCATGTTAATGTCATATCATGAAATTTATATTGATCCATTTTCTTTTCCCCCTTGGTTTGAATATTAGAATTATCCATTTCAACATTTAGATAAAAAATGAATACTACCACATATAAATTGTAACATTTCTAAAATGGTTGTTCTATTTTTTCTATCCTTTCCTTTTCCATTTTCACAAACAAAAAAGCAGTAGCTTTATATTAGCTACCGCAATTTCTAAAATCTATTATTTTTCCTCTGGTAATTGGAATTGTGCTTCTACACGATAAATAGGCTGACCTTTTGCAGAGAATTTCTCTTCGTATTCAGTCATAATATTATCTTCAGGCATTTCTTCGTGTAAGTCTAAAGAGACATAAACAAGTTTCATACCGTATTGTGACATGCTCACTAAAGAATATTCAAAAAGTCCACGGTTATCTGTTTTGAAGTGTACTTCACCAAAATCAGGTAAGATATTCTCATAAATGTTTAAGAAACCTTCGTGTGTTAACCTTCTTTTAGCATGACGTGTTTTTGGCCATGGATCAGAGAAATTTAAGTATAAGCGATCTACATCATTTTTCTCAAAAAACTTCTCTAAGTCCGAACCGTTAACTTTTAATAATCGTAAATTAGTTGGCTGACCTGCAGCTTGTACTTTTTCAACCGCCTTTACGATTACACTGTCAAAAAGTTCAATACCAATATAGTTAATCTCTGGATTAGCAAGCGCCATTCCAGTGATAAATTGACCTTTACCTGTTCCTACTTCAATATGCAATGGATTGTCGTTTTGGAATACTTCATTCCATTTACCTTTTTGTTCTTCAGGATTTTGAACGACGATGTCTGGGTGACTAGCGATAAATTCTTCAGCCCATGGTTTATGTCGAAGTCTCAATTGTTCTCCTCATTTCTGTTATTTCTACTGTTCAACTTCTCATTATTCAAGAAAGCTTTACATTCGTCAAGAAGACTTTCTTGCCAATCGCCACCCTTTATGGATTACCCCAAAGTGAATCGACTCGTTTTTCTTCGTCTTACCCGCAAATTCTCCATCTGTATGAGCAATAACCTCGTCACAAATTTTCACTTCAAATCTTTCACTTGCATACTGCTGGACTGCTTTTAAACGGGTATGTTTTCCAAAAAAGACCGTACTAAATAGGAACAATAATTTCAAACGTGAAATTTTATAAACAATGGTCAATTCAATATTGTGATCATTAGGGATTGAGCACGGGGAAATTTTCATTCCTCCGCCAAAGTATGGCTGATTACTTGCTACGACAAGCCATACTTTTTCAAAAACTTTTTCTTGCCCATTATGTACAACTTTAGCCGAAAACGTTTTAAAATTTATTAATGCCTTCAGTAAAAAATAAATATATGTCAGTTTCCCTAAACGCAGAATATTGAAGTATTGCTTAAGCTTCGACTCATTTGCCACTTTAGCTATATATGCATCAATGCCAATTCCTGCGTTATTGATATAATAATATGTATCACCATTGCTTTGCATAGTACCGATATCCATTAACATACCATTTCTATGTTGTTCGACAAATGCTTCGATTTCTGTCGCCGTTTTAAATGTCTCATATCCTCTTCCGAAGTCATTTCCAGAACCTGCACCAATTGCTCCAATCCATACTTCTTCACTCTCTAAAATACCCTGTACAACTTCATGAACCGTTCCATCTCCACCAATCGCAATTAATAAATACTTTTCAGATTGCTCTGTTGCTTTATTTGCGTAACGCTTTGCAATTTCTGTTGCATGACCCGGGTAAGCGGTAAACTCTAGTTGGTATGGTATTGTCAAAAACCCTTCAAGATATCTCCATTTCCTTTTTGCAGCACCATTTCCCGCTTTTTCATTCATAATAAAAACAACTTTCACTAATCCGTATCCTTGTCTTCGATCTTTGAATCCCAATTTGTACGATGGAATGATGTTGTTTGTACTGTATTTAATATAGATTGCGCTGCTTTAAATTGCATATGCTTCATAGGTGATGGGTTCTTTTTCAAAAGTGAAAACCATTCTGGAAATTTGCGTTTATCAATAAATTGAACACCATATGCAGAACCAGGATAATCGATAAAACCATTACGAGATAGGACAATTTTATGGATTGGTATATCAATTTGGTCTTGTGTAAACAAATGTTTTAATATGGATTCCATACGATTTAAGCTAATTAATGGGCTTAACACTTTTTTGTCTGTTGTACCTACCTTTTTCAACCAAAAGCGATCTCCGCTACCGATAAACGAAGCGCGATCTTCCTCCTCAAGTACTTGAATACAAAGACAATTTGTTGGTGTTAATAAAATAATCCCCATTTCAATTGGTGCTTTTTTCAATTGTAAAATTGGATAATAGAATAACAAGTAACTATCTGGAAGATTTTGCGTCAATGCTCTTAATAAAGAATCACGTTGATATCTTGGCTCAACATAAGATTTTTCTCTTAAAGTTGAACTAGCCCACCTTAATTGAAATTGAAATAGTTGATCAATATACATACGCTTTAACTCCTCAGCAGTTTGAGGTCTAAACAGTATATTTGGTTCAAAATCCAAAGTCATTATTTCTTCAGGAAATTCATCCTCATCTGTTACGCCTTGACGTAGAATTGCTTCACCTTGTAATTCGTCATTTTGCTCAAGCTCCTCTTGCTCAAAAGCTTCTTCTTTCTTTTTAAGTGAAAAAGAGAATACCTTTTTAAAAAAAGGATTGCGTTTCTTTTCTTCTAATTCTTCAGACTCATGTTCCCATTGCTCTATTTCAGCACCAGTTTCCCATTCCTTTTTCATACGCTCCCATTGAATTTGTTTTAATCTTACAAATTGCGATGGATAGCGTTTTAAATTAATTTGATAGCGTGAAATATAATCTTGTAGCTTAACTAATTGTGCCATTATAAGCATCCCTTCTAAAATAAATTCGTTCAAAAGTAGGGCTATTTCTACTGCATTATATTTTCATTCTACATGAGGTAATGGAAAAAAAATAGAGAAGGCATCGAATTTGCCTCCTCTATCGCTATATTCTGTAAAATTATAAGGATCCTAATTGCTGTACACGCGCATCAAAAGCAACTTGTAATTTCTTAGTCCATTCACCTGGTTTACCATTACCGATTATGTTGTCATCGACTTGAATAATAGGCGTTATTTCTGAACTTGTTGAGGACATGAAGAATTCATCCATGTCAATTGCTTGCTCTGTTGTGAAGGCTTCTTCTACAAAAGGTAGACCAATTTCCTCACAAAGTGACATAATAACTCTTCTTGTAATCCCATTCAAAATTAAGTTGTTAGTTGGATGTGTATAGATTACTCCATCTTTAATACCATACATATTTGATGAAGAGCCCTCAGTTACGATTTTACCACGATGTTGGATTGCTTCATAACAACCTGCTTTTTGAGCAGCTTCTTTTGCTAACACATTACCTAGTAAGTTTAAGCTTTTAATATCACAGCGTAACCAACGAATATCTTCTATAAATTTAGCTTTTACACCCTTTTCATACTTCTCAATTGAACGCTCGCCTTTCATTGTATAAGCGATGAAGACAGGTTCAACCGGAGTAACTGGGAATGCATGCGCACGTGGTGAAGAACCACGGGTAATTTGAAAATAGACATATCCATTATCAATTTCATTGTCTTCAATCAAATCATATAACATTTTATGAAGAACGTCCTTCGTATACGGAATCACTATACTAATTTTTTTAGCGCTTTCATAAAAGCGATCAATATGCTCAGTTACTGTGAACATTGAACCTTTATAAATTTTAATGACCTCATAAACACCGTCACCAAATTGATAGCCACGGTCTTCTACAGAAAGTTGGATTTCTTCCTCTTTTACTAAACGGTTATTCCAAAGCATCGTTTTCATTCAAGCATCTCCTCATGTTGTTTCTAAACAATTATTCTTAGTTATCTGCCTCATTTTTATCATAAACATCAAAAAAGCGCAATGAATAAATATACTTCATTGCACTTTTAGCGTCAAAAATAAATTGAATTTATTATTTTTTTATATATATTTTTTCAGGTTTCAAGTAATTTTTAAACTCTTCATTGGATATGCGGATAAAATCTTCTTTCATGTTATATCCCTTGTTCATAGCTAATGCTTTTTTATTCTTTTCACTTAAATCATTAAAAATAGGCTCATATTCTTCCCCTGGTCCATTATTCTGCCAAACGATAAATTGCATTGCACGACTGACGTTAGTGAATACATTATTTTGAAAAGTTGGATTTACTGCACCACTTGCTAAAATACCACGTAAATTCCCTTCATTTACATTTGTGATGGTATTATTTTCAATAACTGAATTTGACCAATTCATTACACGAATTGCATCTGCACGCATATTGGTAATTTCATTATTTCTAATAATAATACGATCATGGTATTTTCCACCTGAATATTTATGCGTTCCAATTGCTCGGTCAAGTAGATTAAATTTATTGTTTTCAATGACGACATTGAAATTTGGCTGAGCGTCAAATTTACTCCAGATTTGGCTCCAACCACTTGTTTTTGCATCTGGTGTATCAATGTTAATGGCTTCTTTATTATAGCCTAGATAGTTTCTAGAGCCGTCAAATGTACAGTTTTTCACAACTACATTTTTTGAAGCATCCATTTCAATAAAATGTCCTGAGTACATATTTAAAAAAGCAATATTATCTACAACTATGTTTTGGTTATGCCCCATAATAATGGCGATAGCAGCAAGATCAAAATCCATATCAATCGTTACTTCCCCATGGCCAATTAAAGAAATATTCTTTTCTCCTTTAAATTTGCCATATGCGTCATCTTCTTTTGCTTTCGATGGTCTTACAAATTGGAATACAGATTTGGATGGGCTCATGCTAGTGCCCGTATCTGTTGCTTTAATAATTTTTACACCATCTTCAAATTCAATTGTTACATTAGATGGTACATACAGTGCATTTGTAACTATATATGTACCTTCATTCAAAATCAGTGTACCGCCACCCGTATTTTCTAGTTTTTCAAGATATGAACGTAACATATAATATTGCATTGTTTCATTTGTATATGTTGAATAGTTCTTATAATTTTCATTGATTGGTTCTGATAAAGGGGTAACCGTGTAGACAGGCTTATCATCTTCACCTGTGGCATTTGCTGCATCTGTTGATATGTATACTAGTAGACTAAATAATAGAAATGTTGCTCCAAATAAAATACTTATTCTCTTAAAATTAAGCATTGATCTAAAATCTCCTTTATCTTGAGTATTATATAATTAACCCCCATCCAAAAATTAGAAAGGGGGTTAATAATTAGTGTACTATACTTTTCTACTTCAAAAAAGGTAAATCTTATTTAGTTGCAAGTTCGACAATGGCATCTGCATAAATGGCAGCAGCCTTTACTAAGTTTTCTACTACAACAAATTCATCTGCCTGGTGTGCGATATCAGGCTCGCCTGGGAACAACATACCAAACGCTACACCTGTTTTTAATTCCCGTGCGTAAGTACCCCCACCGATTGATAATAGCTCGGCTTTTTCTCCCGTATTACGCTCATAAACTTTAATTAGCTTCTGGATTAGCTCTTCTTTCTCCTCTACATAATGCGGCGCTGAATTTTCGACGATATCTAGAGCATATCCGATTTTAGCAAGATGTTGCTGAACTGCGGTTATTTTTTCATCATATGGATATGTCACAGAATAACGTAAACTTACTTGTACTTCTCCGCCTTTACCTGCTTCAAATGATACTACTCCTGCGTTAAGTGTAGTATCACCAGACATGTCATCATTGAAAGCTAGTCCTAAAGCATGTCCACGAGTTCCTTCACCAAATGCAGTAACTAAAAACTGTACAAATTCTTTTGACCCAGGAGTAGATAATTGTGTATTCAAAAAGGCTGCTAATTTTACTGCTGCATTCACACCATCATTTGGCTCCATTGCATGAGCAGACTTACCTTTAATCGAAACAGTAAATACATCAGACGCCTTTTCAATAGTACCTTGTAAGCTATTATTTTCTAAATATGCTTGGAATGATTCATCAATATTAGCAGATACAGTTTGAATTTTGGCTTCGGCAAAATCAGGCACCATATTCGTACGATGACCTGCTTTGAAAGAAATTAATTGTTCGTTTTCAGCCACTTTTTGCTGTTGGCTAAATACCAATACTGCAATTCCTTTTTCAGCATTAATAATTGGAAAATCCGCATCAGGTGCAAATCCTAATGTTGGCATTTCTTCTTTTTCAAAATAGCGATTTACACAACGGAATCCAGTCTCTTCATCAGAACCAATAATTAATCGTACTCTGCGATCTAATTGAATACCTGCATCCTTCACCATTTTCATAGCGAGCCAAGCAGCCATTGTTGGACCTTTATCATCAATTGCACCTCGTCCAAATAATTTGCCGTCCTCTACTACACCACCAAATGGAGGGTGTTGCCAATCACTACCTGCAGGCACAACATCAACATGACAAAGGATTCCGACTAATTCTTCACCTTGACCCATTTCAATATGCCCTGCCATATTATCGATATTTTTTGTCAATAACCCTTGCTCTTCACCTTTTTGTAATAACCATTCCATAGCTTTTAATGGACCTTCACCAAAAGGTGCATTTGCTGAAATTGTTGTTTCATCTAAAACGCTTTCAATTTGTACTAATTCCTGTAATTCTTTAATCAATTCGTCTTGTCTTGCATGAGCTTGTTTTAACCATTCCATATTCGTTCCTCCTTACACTTTTCATAAATCCATTTTACACGGTTACTTTCTTCGAAGATAGAAATAACATAGAGTTTACCAATACACGAACATTCTACCAATTCAACCATAAAATAATTCGCATATAACTATGAACATACTGTTACAACTTTGTAAATCCAAACAAAACGTTGGAAAAGTATTAGATTTTTCGTTATAATTGAATTGTCAGACAATCATATTCTGACGATCAACTAAGAGAAGGGGATGTCTAAGGCAAAAGAAAAAAAGCCTGAAATACCTCGCATATATTGTCGTCCGCTAGTCTTTGCCATGAGAATTAAGATGAAGGAGTGGTTCAACTTTGAAACCAACTACTGATCGGATGCTCAATCGTATTAAAGATGTGTATATGTACATTCTTAGCAATGGGACTGTAACTACACAAGATTTAGTCGATGAATTCGGCATCACTCCTCGCACCATTCAAAGAGATTTGAATGTGTTAGCCTTTAATGACTTGGTGGAAAGCCCAAGTCGAGGTAACTGGACAACGACGCGTAAAAAAGTGAAAATGACATCATAGAACCATTCGACGAGTTAGATCTCACGCTTTTCGTTGAACAAGACGTTACCATTTGCCTTTATTAGATTTATCATGCTGATTGCAAAAACGTCTTTTCAAATTTACTTTTAAACTCATAACATGTAAAAAGAAGAATGACCATGCTGCGTCGCTTGGTCATTCTTTTTGTTTTAAGATTTTAAACTATTC
Organism: Viridibacillus sp. NPDC096237; assembly: GCF_050278625.1. NCBI lineage: Bacteria > Bacillati > Bacillota > Bacilli > Caryophanales > Caryophanaceae > Viridibacillus > Viridibacillus sp. NPDC096237. The sequence goes on from NZ_JBNNTI010000007.1 coordinate 89,756, forward strand.
AATTCATCCTCAGTTAATTCACGATATTCACCAAGTTCTAATTGCTCATCTAATTTTAATAATCCCATCGATAAACGTTTCAAATACGTCACCTTTTTACCAACGGACTCAAACATACGCTTCACCTGATGGAACTTTCCTTCTGAAATCGTCAATTCTATTTCAGATGTAGGGCCTGCGTTTAAAATAACTAGTTCGCCAGGCTTTGTCATATAACCATCTTCTAGCACTACACCTCTTGAAAATGCTTCAATATCCGCTTCTGTTACTTCACCATCAATTTGCGCATAATATACTTTCGGAACATGCTTTTTCGGTGACAATAAGTTATGTGTTAATCCACCATCATTTGTGATCAACAGTAACCCTTCTGTATCTTTATCTAAACGTCCTACAGGGAACGGTTCAAAATGTGCGTGAAAAGGATCCAGTAAGTCAATAACGGTCTGATCGTGCAAGTCTTCTGTTGCTGAAATAACACCCGGTGGCTTATGCATCATCAAGTAAATGAATTCTTGATAATGCACTCGCTCACCTAGTACTGATACATTTTGTTTTACAGGGTCTACATGTTTCGAAACATCTTTTGCTACTTCTCCATCAACAGTTACTGCTTTCATTTTCAGTAACTGTTTTACTTCTTTACGAGAGCCGTAGCCCATATTGGATAATAATTTATCTAAGCGCATTTTTTCCTCCTACATTCCAAGCTTGCGTGAAATTCTTGTGATTCGTTCTCCTAATAATTTTTGGGCTAAGCCGATTCGTAGTGAAAGGAAAGCATAAACAACTCCCCCTACACATGAACAAATCACTACATTTATTAGCGCTAGCCCTTTAGAAGGATCTGGTACAATCAATGTTAACCCTTTATGCACGACAATAACAAATGCGGCCATAACAACAGTTAATACAATGATTAGTATTGAACGTCTAATGACCAGTTTTGATCTATAATCTAGCGCTTTTTTTAATACAAGCATATTAATTGTAATCGAAACCATATAACCAATCGCTGTTGCTAATATAGCACCTTTTGTTTGCATCGCTTCTATCAAAGGAATATTAATCGCCAGTTTAATCAAAATGCCTGTTAATAAGCTTAAAACAATCCATTTTTGATAATCAATGCCTTGTAGTAATGCCGCTGTTACTTGGAAGAACGCAAATAAAATGGCTACTGGTGCATAGGTGGCTAAAATACTCGCTCCTGCTGCACTATTTGAATAAAGCACATGGTACAAATCAGTAGATAAAAGTGAAATACCAACTACAGCTGGTAATGTAATAAACAATAATATTTGATATGTTTTATCCATTGCATTTATCAACGAACCATGTTCTTTTTTCGTGTAATATTGCGTAATCGTTGGTACTAAAGCCATTGAAAAACCTGTAGCAAGCATAACAGGAATAATGACAATTTTATGTGTATTGAAATTTAACATGCCCAGATAAATATCCGTTACTTTAGAAAGTCCAATATTCGCCATCGCTGTATTGAATGTCAGCATATCCACCAATTGGAACAGTGGATTAGCCACCCCCACGAAAACAAATGGAATGGAATAACGAATAACTTCTGAATAGATTTCTTTATATGATAACTTTCCTGAAGAAACACTTTGCGCAAGTTTCAAATCAAACTCCGGCTTCAATCGGTTCCAATAATAATAGAGAATCACTAATCCTCCAAGTGCTCCGATAAATGCTGAAAACACAGCAAATGACACAGCTGTCTCTGCTAAACCACCAAATACTTTTATTATTAAAAACGAACCAACTAATAGCGCTATAATACGCACAATTTGCTCGATTAATTGAGAAATAGCAGTTGGTTTCATATGGTCATAACCTTGGAAGAAACCACGTGCTAAACTCATAAATGGTACAACAATAAGCGCGAAACTAACCCATCGAATAACTGAAGCTATTTGAGCAACAGAAAAAATTTGCTCTTCATCTTTAATAACTAAATGTGCAATCGGCGTTGCCAGTAAATAAAGGATTAAAAATGATAAAAAACCAGTGATCGTCATAATAAGCAAACCAGACTTCACAAGTTTTCGTCCTGACTCATAATCACCTATACTATTGTATTTCGATACAAATTTTGAAACTGCAATTGGTGCGCCTGAAATCGCCACCGATAGCATTATCGTATATGGAATGTAGGCATACGAATATAACGCCACATTTTCTTGCCCTATAATGGCGTAAAACGGGAATATGTAGACGAGGCCAAGTACTTTCGATAAAAACATGCCAATAGTTAAAATGGCAGTGCCTTTCATTAATGATGACATACAACCCTTCCATTCTTCGTAAATCTAATGAACCTAAATGATAGTTTACAACTCAAAGAACAATTACTCAAATAGTTTATTTAAATCATGTATAATAAATAAAAAAAGAAAGTGAGTTCACATATATGTATGACGTCATAATAATCGGTGGGGGTCCCTCGGGCCTAATGGCCGCAATCGCTGCTGGCACTGAAAAAAAGAAAGTATTACTGCTTGAAAAGGGCACTAAATTAGGTAAGAAATTAGCTATCTCAGGTGGCGGTCGCTGTAATGTCACAAATCGTCTACCTGTCGAAGAAATCGTTAAACACATTCCAGGAAATGGTCGATTCTTATACAGTCCATTTACTGTTTATAACAACGAAGATATCATTGCCTTTTTTGAAGGCTTAGGCGTTGCTCTAAAAGAAGAAGACCATGGGCGTATGTTCCCTGTCTCCAATCGTGCCCAAGACGTTGTAGATGCCATGATAAACGAATTACATCGCTTAAAAGTAGATGTTCGATTAAGTACAACCGTTAGTAAATTATTAATGGATGACGACAAGATTCTAGGCGTACGCTTAGCAAATAGCGAAGAAATACGCTCAAATGCAGTCGTAGTCGCAGTGGGTGGTAAAGCAGTACCACAAACAGGCTCTACAGGAGATGGCTATCCTTGGGCTGAGAAGGCCGGTCATACTGTAACGGATCTCTATCCAACAGAAGTTCCCCTACTCTCTAACGAAAACTTCATCCGCCTTCGCGATCTACAAGGATTAGCACTACGTGATGTAGCTGTTTCCGTACTAAACAAAAAAGGTAAACCATTAATAACACACCAAATGGACATGCTTTTCACCCATTTTGGTTTAAGTGGACCTGCCATTCTACGCTGTAGCCAATTTGTCGTAAAAGAAATGAAGAAAAACGGTGGTAACCCAGTTACAATTCGCATCCAATCATTAATGGATTACAACGAAGAATCTGCATTCCAAATGCTCTTTAAATTGGCAAAAGATGAGCCGAAAAAAGCTTTAAAAAACGTTTGGAAAGGCAATGTACTTGAACGTTGGCTATTATTCTTACTTGAACGTGCTGGTCTTGATCCACAGTCTATAGGTGCTGATCTCGCTGCCGATAAAACACGTTTATTTGCAAAAGAATTGGTAGCATTTGAGATGACCGTTAATGGTACACAACCACTAGAAAAAGCTTTCGTTACTGGTGGTGGCGTTTCAGTAAAAGAAATAGAACCTAAAACAATGGCTTCTAAAAAGAAACCTGGGCTATTTTTTTGTGGTGAAATTTTAGATGTACATGGTTATACAGGTGGTTATAATATTACCTCTGCTCTAGTTACTGGGAGAATTGCAGGGATGAGCGCGGCTCAATCTGTTGAATCTTAATATCTCTTGTCTGTAGTTTTTGTGCTTAAACCTTTTTCAAAAAAAGAGTCCCTAAAATCTAATTTGATGGACTCTCTTTGTTTAAAGGTAATGTATATCACACTTGAATAAACTGCTACGTGTATGATCCGGAGTATATTGCTCAGTTAATTTGTTATATATAATCCATAACAAAAAGATAGGGAAAGCATTGATTAGATGCGCTTTCCCTATCTTTTAAGTAGTTAATCTCAATCTTGGCATCAGTGGATGTAATCGGAAGGAAAAGCTTATTAGAAATTTTCGGTATCGATAAGCATCGCGCAAAAACGGAATCGTTATGGGCATTTTCTATTTCGTCTTGGTGTTGCACTTAATATTACAATTCGTCATGTAAATAAATTTGCAACTAATGTTGTTATCAAACGTATAAAGGGTATCATATTTAATCAGGAGGTAATATATATGTTCTTAATCCCTACAATTATTGCTTTTCTATATGAGTTATTATTAGCTATCCCCATTTTAGGCGGAGCTATTATGATTGGTTCTGGATATTCAGCTTTAACTACTGCGCTCGTTATTCACGTAATAGTTCTTGTCCTACGTTTTGTTACTGGTCACTCAAAAATTGTACCAATTTTAGCGATTATTTTAACTTTACTGACTTGGATTCCTATCCTTGGTTGGGTCATTCACATATTAATCGTTGTTGCTTACTTCATTGATTTTTTCATTGGCCTAGGTAAAGGTTCCGTACAGAGAGATTTTTAAAATACGCAATATAAATACACAGTTTCTTTTTTTAAAATAAAGGCTGTGTATTTTTTTGTAATTGAAGATGAAAATTTAGTACTCCGCACATTATCTAAAAATGAAAAAACCACATCTTCTCTCGCATAATTAAGAGAAGATGTGGTTTATTTGTTATATACCAGAATTAAAAGTGGCGGAGTTTAAATCGCTACAATATTCACAAGTTTCCCAGGAACAGCGATAATTTTTTTAATTTCTTTTCCGGCAATTTGTTCAGCAATTTTTTCATCTGCGAGCGCAATTTCTTGTAAATCTTCACAAGATGCGTCTTTGGATACTAAAATTTTGGCTTTTACTTTACCGTTTACTTGCACTACAACTTCAATTTCGTCGTCAGTTAGTTTCGCCTCATCAAACGTTGGCCATGCATCATAAGTTAATGTTTCTTCTTGACCAAACTTCGCCCATAACTCTTCAGCAATATGTGGAGCAATTGGCGCTAACATTTTAACAAAGCCTTCAGCATAAGCTGTCGGCACGACGTCTGCTTTGTAGCAATCGTTGATGAATACCATCATTTGGGAAATAGCTGTGTTGAAACGGATATGCTCGTAGTTTTCAGTTACTTTTTTCACTGTTTGGTTATACACTTTTTCTAAAGTTGTATCATCTGAAGCTTGGATTTTATCTGATACTGTACCATCTTCGTTGATAAATAGACGCCATATACGATCTAAGAAGCGTCGAGCTCCATCAAGGCCGTTTTCAGACCATGGAATAGATGCTTCAAGTGGGCCCATGAACATTTCGTAAAGACGAAGTGTATCTGCTCCGTGGCTCGCAATGATATCGTCAGGGTTTACTACATTCCCTTTTGATTTAGACATTTTCTCATTACCTTCTCCTAAAATCATCCCTTGGTTGAATAATTTTTGGAAAGGTTCTTTAGTCGGTACAACACCTAGATCATATAATACTTTATGCCAGAAACGAGCATATAGTAAGTGCAGAACAGCGTGTTCTTGACCACCAATGTAAATATCAACTGGTAACCAGCGTTTTAATAACTCTGGATCTGCCAGCATTTCATCATTCGTTGGATCAATGTAACGTAGGAAGTACCAGCTTGAGCCAGCCCATTGTGGCATAGTATTTGTTTCACGACGGCCTTTTTTGCCTGTTACAGGGTCAACTACATTTACCCACTCTTCAATATTCGCAAGTGGTGATTCACCTGTTCCACTTGGGCGGATATCATCTGTTTTAGGTAAAATAAGTGGTAGCTCTGATTCATCAAGCGTTGTTACTTCGCCATCTTCCCAATGGATAACTGGAATTGGCTCGCCCCAATAACGTTGGCGACTAAATAACCAGTCGCGTAGACGATAAGAAATTTTCTTTTCACCGACACCTTTTTCTTCTAACCATTCAATCGCTTTTGCAATGGCTTCTTCTTTACCTAAACCATCAAGGAACCCAGAGTTAATATGTTTTCCTTCTCCAGCGTAAGCTTCTTTTTCTATGTCTCCACCAGCTACAACTTCAACGATTGGTAAATCGAATTGTTTCGCAAATTCATAGTCACGTTCGTCATGAGCAGGTACAGCCATAATTGCACCTGTACCATATGTTGCAAGTACATAGTCAGCAATCCAAATTGGCATCTTTTCGCCATTAATCGGATTAATAGCATAAGCGCCTGTGAATACACCTGTTTTTTCTTTTGCAAGGTCAGTACGTTCAAGGTCTGATTTCATTTTCACTTCGTCTAAGTATGCTTCAACCGCTGCTTTTTGCGCATCTGTTGTAATTTCTGCTACTAGTTTGTGTTCCGGAGCAAGTACTGCATAAGTAGCACCAAATAATGTATCCGGACGTGTTGTGAACACACGGAACGATTGATTTGTACCATCTACCGTGAATACCACTTCTGCACCTTCAGAGCGACCAATCCAGTGACGTTGCATATCTTTAATATTTTCTGGCCAATCAACTTCTTCTAAATCGTCAACTAAACGATCAGCATAAGCAGTAATTTTCAGCATCCATTGTTTCATAGGACGGCGTTCAACAGGGTGTCCGCCACGTTCTGATTTACCATCAATTACTTCTTCATTGGCAAGTACTGTACCAAGTGCTGGGCACCAGTTTACAGCTACTTCATCAATATAAGCTAAGCCTTTTTTATATAGTTGAACAAAAATCCATTGAGTCCATTTATAGTAACTTGGATCTGTTGTATTGATTTCGCGATCCCAGTCATATGAGAAGCCAAGTTCTTGAATTTGACGTTTAAATGTCGCAATATTTTTTGCAGTAAATTCAGCTGGGTCATTACCTGTGTCTAGAGCGTATTGTTCAGCCGGTAGTCCGAATGCATCCCAACCAATTGGGTGAAGGACATTATAGCCTTGCATACGTTTGAAACGACTTAAAATATCTGTTGCTGTATATCCTTCAGGGTGTCCAACATGTAAACCTGCTCCTGATGGATAAGGGAACATATCTAGTGCATAAAATTTTGGCTTTGACTCGTCATTAACAGTTTTAAATGTATTATGTTCTGCCCAATACGATTGCCATTTCTTCTCGATTTCTTGATGATTAAAATTCAATGATTTCTCCTCCTTAAACTAACAAAACAAGTTTCGCCAATTGCATTGTCATAATATTCCTATTCTATAGACAAAACAAAAACTCCCGTCCCTAGAAAAAGGGACGAGAGCTTAAAAAGTTTCCCGCGGTACCACCCAAATTAGTGTATGACACTCAACTTGACTCCTTAACGCGGAAAACGGCTTTGGTTACACTTGTATTCACCATTGCAGACTCCAAGGCGAGTTCAATTTATCCATTTACTAGCTTACACCACCCGCTAGCTCTCTTGAAAATCAAATAAATTTACTATTCCTTATCATAGTCTTGTTATATTGAATCTAATTCTAATCGAATTGAGCGAAAATGACAAGCAATTTTAAAAAACATTTGGAAATAATAGGATTATATTTTCCTAAACGAATACACTCTATTAAATGTATAGGGGCGAGTTCCCTCTATTTAGGTGTGAAGTAAAAGACACCAATTATATAAGTTTTATCAATAAAAAAAGAAAGGTATTTCATATGCCTTTCTTTTTCATATAGAAATACCTTATCTAACAACTACATTTTCTTGCACATTTTCAACGTTTAAATTTGCTCCAGTAGCTGCGACAACTTCTTCTACTGTATATCCTTCAAACACTTCTCTTAGTACCAGTCCTGAAGGTGTTACATCAATGACAGCACGATCAGTAATGATCTTGTCGACAACAGTCTTTCCTGTCAAAGGTAGCTCACAAGCCTTTTTAATCTTAGGCGATCCATCTTTTGCTACATGTTCCATTATAACGATAATTTTCTTGGCACCATGTACTAAGTCCATCGCTCCGCCCATACCTTTAATCATTTTCCCTGGAATCATCCAATTGGCTAAGTCACCAGTTTCAGACACTTCCATTCCACCTAAAATAGCGACATCAATATGTCCCCCGCGGATCATAGCAAAGGATTCGGCATTGCTAAAGAAAGCAGAGCCAGGGATTGTTGTCACCGTTTCTTTCCCTGCATTGATCAGATCAGGATCTACCTCATCCTCTGTCGGATAAGGTCCAATTCCTAACAATCCATTTTCTGATTGTAAAATAACCACTTTATTTGGTGCTATATAATTAGCCACTAATGTTGGCATACCAATTCCTAAATTAACATAATTCCCGTCAGCAATTTCCTGCTCCGCACGGCGTGCAATTATTTCTCTTACATTCATATCTCAAAGTCCCCTTTCTTTAAGAACGAATCATTAAACGTTCAATTCTTTTTTCCTGTTTTGCCTGTACTATGCCTTGGACGTAAATACTCGGTGTTTGAACTTGGTTAGCATCAATATCCCCTGGCTCCACTAGTTCCTCTACCTCAGCAATTGTAAAACGCCCAGCTGCAGCCATGATTGGATTAAAATTTTGTGCTGTTTTGTTATAAATTAAATTACCAAAACGATCTGCCTTAGCTGCCCTGATTAAGGAAAAGTCTGCACGTAATGCTTCCTCTAAAACATATTCCTTACCATCGAATATGCGCGTTTCCTTTCCTTCCGCAACTGGAGTCCCCACTCCCGCAGGTGTATAAAATGCTGGAATCCCTGCTCCTCCTGCACGGATTTTCTCGGCTAGTGTACCTTGAGGTGTCAGTTCTACCTCAATTTCACCAGATAGCACTTGACGCTCGAATTCCTTATTTTCCCCTACATAAGAGCCGATCATTTTCTTTATTTGTTTTTTATGTAGCAAAAGTCCAAGTCCCCAATCATCTACACCACAATTATTTGAAATAATGGTTAGGTCTTTCACTTCTTTTTCAACTAAAGCTAAAATGAGTTGCTCTGGAATACCAACTAAGCCAAATCCACCAACCATAAGCGTCATACCATCTTGAATGTCAGCAATAGCTTCACTTGCAGAAGTATATATAGGCTTCACCTTTCTTACCCCTTTCTTTATTTGAAATTTCTCCCTCTTCTATTTTCGCAAACAAGTATCAAATATTCAAATTCTAGCAAATATATGTATTTATTTAGTATTTTATACAAACAAAAAACTGAGAATCTCAAAGACTCTCAGTTTTTTTATCTTTCAACGGTCGGTCATACATGATGTAAGGTATTATCGCAATCGCAAGGAAAATCGTTAAAACGATAAACATGATATGCATTCCTAGTTGATCAGCCAATACTCCCCCTATGAAGGGTCCGACCATACGACCTATCATCGCTGCACTATTTACAATCCCTTGATAAAATCCATCCCGTCCTTTTGGCGCCAATGCGCTAGCAATTGTAGGAATTGCTGGCCATACGAACATTTCACCAAAAGTTAAAATGATAATCGCGACCATGAACATCTGGAATGATTCTGCAAAGCTCACTACAATAAAGGATATGATGTAAATGGCAATCCCTAACACTAGCTGAGCTTTCATGAGATGTTCCAATTTCTTTACAATCGGATTAATCAGTGGTTGCCCAATTACAATCAGTAAACCATTTACAGTCCAAAGCAAACTATATTGCTTCAATGAAATACCTAAATCTTGTGTATAAGATGAAATTGTTGTCGTCCATTGTGAATAGGCAATCCAACTGAATAGGAAACCTGATGATAATATTAATAGTGCTATAAAAGAGGATTTATCCTTCACGTGTTTACTTTCACTGACAACAGATGTTGGCCCCATTGATTGTTCACCCATTGAACGAAATCCATAAAATGCAATAAAGAAAAATACAATATACATTAATAAATTCGCACTGAATAAATAGTCAAAACTATACGATGCCACGACTCCTGCAAGAGCTGGCCCAATCGCTACTCCTAAGTTTTGAGCTAAGTAAATCGCATTAAATCCACGTCGACCCCCTTCAGGCCAAGCAGTACCTACCATTGCGAACATACTTGGGAATACTACTCCACCGCTAAAACCAATAAGTGTTAAAAACCACACATAATGTGGCCAACCATGCCAAATCGTTAAGCCGATTAGACCTAAAATCGTCACAATAATGCCGAACATTATTGCCTTATAACCGCCATATCGGTCAAATAAATAACCACCTAGTAAATTACCAACAACACCTGCAGCGCTATTTGCCATTAACACAAGTCCTGCCACAGATAGAGATTGCCCTAGATGATCATGCATATAAATTGTATTTAACGGCCATAAAAACGAACTACCTGTAACATTTACAAGCATCCCAATAATTAATAACCAGACACTTTTCGGCATCCCCATACCCCCATTGTTTCGTGTAACTAAATAATTTTATTTCATTTCCACTATTTCAACAACCCCAATAAGCTTTTTTCTATTATTTTTTTCACTTAAACAAAATGATTCGATGTATAGGCCATTCCCATGTTAAAATAGTTCGTTAGAGGAGTGAAAATGCATGACTGAAAATTTATTTCCGTTCCCTTCTGATGGGAAACGTTATTATACATGGAATCGATATTTACGTGACGAGTTTGGTCACAAAGTATATAAAGTAGCTTTGGATGCAGGTTTTGACTGCCCAAACCGTGATGGTACTGTAGCATTTGGTGGATGTACATTTTGTAGTGCAGCTGGCTCGGGAGACTTCGCTGGTGATCGCGTTGACCCAATTCCAGTTCAATTCGAAAAAATTAAACATAAGATGGAGCAAAAATGGAAAAACGGCAAAACGATGGCTTATTTCCAAGCGTATACAAATACACATGCTCCATTACCAATCTTAAAAGAGAAATTTGAGGCAGCTTTAGCCCAAGAAGGTGTTATGGGGATTAGTATTGCTACCCGACCTGATTGCTTACCTGATGATGTCGTTGAATATTTAGCTGAACTTAACGAAAGAACTTATTTATGGGTAGAACTAGGTTTACAAACTGTCCATGAAAAAACAGCGACAATGATTAACCGTGCACATGATTTTGCGACTTATGTTGAAGGCGTCGAAAAATTACGCAAGCATAATATTCGAGTATGTAGTCATATCATTAACGGGTTACCTCTAGAAACAAATAAAATGATGATGGAGACTGCACGAGCTGTCGCTAATCTTGATGTACAAGGGATTAAAATTCATCTACTTCATTTATTAAAAGGTACACCTATGGTTAAACAATACGAAAAAGGTATCCTTGAATTTCTGGATAAGGATGAATATATTAAGCTGGTAGCTGACCAACTAGAAATTATTCCCCCTGAAATGATCGTACACCGAATTACTGGTGACGGACCTATCGACTTAATGATTGGTCCAATGTGGAGTGTTAACAAGTGGGAAGTTTTAAATGGCATTGATGCCGAACTAGAAAGACGAGGTAGCTGGCAAGGGAAGCTTTACAATGCGGAAGTGACAACTAAATGAAACTTCAACGCGTTCTGCAATACACAAAAGCTTTACTAGCAGATACAGTAGTAGTTGGCGATTCTGTTGTTGATGCGACAGCTGGTAATGGTCATGATACAGCCTTTTTAGCAGAGCTTGTAGGTGATACAGGTCATGTCTATGCTTTTGATGTGCAGCAGCAAGCTGTTGACGCAACAAAGTCACGCCTTGCTGAAAGCCAATTAGACAAGCAAGCCACAGTTATTTTAGATGGACATCAAAATGTAAAACAATATGTTTCAGAACCTATTAGAGCAGCTATTTTTAATCTCGGTTATTTACCTGGCAGTGAGCACTCAATTGTCACAAAGCCTGATACTACAATCGAAGCTGTTTCAAACTTACTAGACCTACTACATGTTGGTGGTATGATTATTCTCGTTGTGTATCATGGTCATGAAGGTGGCAAGGATGAGCGCGACAGATTATTAGCCTTTGTTAGTGACCTTCCACAAAAATATGTTCATGTATTACGTTATGAATTTATTAATCAAAAGAATGATCCTCCATTTATCATCGCTCTAGAGAAAATGAAGGACCTACCATAGCCTGACTACCAATTTATTACTTCTATTACCGTTCATTCAGGTAATAGAAGTCTTTTTTCAACTCATTCCCTTTAAAAAATACATGAATAAAAGGTATTACACATAGTGATACTAATAACATTCTATATTAATAAGGAGAATCAGTATGCCAAAAATCCATGCAGTTAGTACATATAATCCTCCGTTTAAATTAGTACAAACTCAAGCTGAGCATTTTGTTCGTACTCTTTTTTCACAAAAAATAACTCAACTCGAGCGCTATCTAAAAGTTTTTGAAAATGGTGAAATTCTTAATCGCCATCTTACTATGCCAATTGATTGGTATAAACAAGATCATGATTTCGCTGAACGTAATCGACTTTACATTGAGCATGCTGTCTCTTTTGGCGTTACTGCTATTGAGCGATGTTTAGAAAAAGCTGGTGGGGTAAGTACGAAGGATATTGATGCGATTGTATTTATCTCTAGTACTGGTATTTCCACGCCAAGTATTGATGCTCGAATTATGAACAAACTCCCTTTTTCTGAGCATGTTGTACGGATCCCTATTTGGGGCTTAGGTTGTGGCGGTGGTGCCGCAGGAATTAGTCGGGCTAATGACTACTGTATTGCCCATCCTGCAGCAAAAGTTTTAGTACTATGTATTGAGCTATGTAGCCTTACCTTCCAGGCTAATGATTTTACTAAAAGTAACCTTATTGGCACATCCCTTTTTGGAGATGGTGTCGCTTGTGCACTCGTTTGTGGCGATGCTGTCATGGCGCCTTCTCGTCAACCACTACCCGCTATTCAAGCTACCGCTTCCAAATGGCTTCCAGACTCAGAAGATGTCATGGGATGGGCTGTTGAAAATACAGGCTTTCACGTCATTTTCGCCAAAAGCATTCCAAGCGTTATCGAAAACTGGCTAGCACCTTTTGTAGGAGAATTTTTGCAAGCTAATAAAACAGGACTGTCAAACCTCAATCATTTCGTAGCACATCCAGGTGGAAAAAAAGTATTGGCTGCTTATGAAACGGCTTTACAAATAGATTCGCAATTACTCATACCAAGTAAAACTATATTGCAGGAACATGGCAATATGTCTTCACCTACTGTTTTATATGTACTAGAAAAAACAATGACAGAATATGCTAACAAAGGAGATATCGGTTTAATGGCCGCTCTTGGTCCTGGCTTTAGTGGAGAATTATTACTCTTAGAATGGAAGTGATGACTTGCTATTTACTATTGTCTTCACCCTAATTTGTATACAGCGTTTGGGTGAATTAATGGTTGCACGGTCAAATGAGCGATATCAAAAAGACAAAGGAGCTATTGAAGCTGGGCAGGGACACTACCCTCTTATCGTGATGTTGCATACTCTCTTTTTATGTAGCCTACTCGTTGAATATTTATGGTTCAAACCTTCACTGAGCCCGCTCTGGCCTTTTCTACTAATAGCTTTTTTAACACTACAATTTGCACGTGTTTGGGCTATTCAATCACTTGGTCGTTTTTGGAATACCAAAATTATTATTTTACCAGGTGCCAAACTTGTAAAACAGGGACCGTATAAATGGATGCCACATCCAAATTACGCCATTGTTGCACTTGAAATCGCCATCATACCTCTTATTTTCCAGGAATATTTTACGGCTATTCTTTTTACGTTGCTTAATTATGGCATGATGCTTATACGTATTCCGATAGAAGAAGAGGCACTATCACAATATAGCAATCACCCTTCTAATGAATCTGATAAGATTTCTAGTTAATAAAAATAACCTCTACATAGCTAAATTGGCTAAGTAGAGGTTATTTTTATAGTATTTCCTTTGCAATTAATTCAAAGGATTTTAATTTGTCTTCAAAATTGTAAGCAATCGTTACAAGCATTACTTCTTCTGTTTGGTATACTTCTGCTAAGTTTTCAATTTGTTCTTTCACTTGTTGAGGATTTCCTACAATTAATCTTTTACGGAATTCTTCAATACTTTGCAAATCATAGATTGTATATGGATAATTCATAGCTATTTCAATAGACGGCGTTCCAGCAGATGGCTTACCATGTGCTAAACGGAGCATAGATAGTTCCTTTGATGATGCAATTCTCTTAGCATCTTCTTCATTTTCTGCACAAACAACAAAAACTGCAACTGCTTGTTTTGGCTGTTGCAAATATTTAGATGGCTTAAAGCGATCTCTATATGCCTTTGCATACGATGCGCCACCATCACCATTTATAAATTGGGCAAACATATATGGTAGGCCCTTTTCCGCAGCTAGATATGCTGAATTAGCACTTGAACCAAGCATCCAAACAGGTGGTGCACTGTTGGCTACTGGCGTTGCTTTTAAACCTTGGAATGGATGACCTTTTGGTACTGCATCATGCAAATACATAAGTAAATTATCAATCTGTGTAGGGAACTGATTGACATCACGAAAATTCCCATCTTGTAAAGCTTGGGTTGCACGCGGCATACCACCTGGCGCTCTGCCCATCCCCGCATCAATGCGCCCTGGGTATAAGGCTTCTAATAACTTAAAATTCTCAGCAACTTTATACGCTGAATAATGAGGTAGCATGACACCACCTGAACCAACTCGAATGCTTTTTGTTACTGACGCTAAATGAGCTATTAGTATTTCAGGCGATGAACCCGCTAAAGTTGTTGTGTCATGATGTTCTGAAACCCAGAATCTTGAATAACCCCATTCCTCTGCTTTCTGCGCTAAAAACGTTGTTTGTTGCAACGCCTCCATAGCATTGGAACCTTCAGAAATGGGTGACTGGTCTAAAATACTTAATCGAATGTCCAAAAGATCGCCTCCTAGCTAAAGAGTAACGAAACTTATTATATAACACCAATAAAAAGTACTAAGGGATATGAAACACCCTTAGTACTTGAAATGTTATTTTGATTTTTTATTTTTATTGTATTTAACCCAGAAGTCTGCATTCTTTATACCTAATGGTTCTGGATTAAACACAGGATCTTTTCCTTGTTTTTTCTGAACTTCATAGTCTTTTAATGCAAGTAAAGCCGGCTTCATAACGAATAGAATCCCTATGACGTTTACCCAAACCATTAATCCTAACCCTACATCACCTAGAGCCCATGCTATTGTAGAAGTTTTCACGGTACCATAGAACACTGCCGCTAAGAATACAAATTTCATGATCCAAATCCATACCTTCTCGGTCTTTCCTTTAAACAGATAGGATATATTAGTTTCTGCGATATAGTAATACGCCATTACGGTTGTAAAGGCAAAGAAGAATAACGCTATGGCTACAAACCCTGAACCGAAGCCAGGTAAAGCTGAGTCCACTGCGTATTGTGTATACGCCGCCCCAGCCTCAATATTAGATGCCACGATCCCTTTACCGAAGTCACCTTGATGAAGGAATGTTGCATTCGCTTCATCATAAACATTAAAGGTTCCTGTAAATAAAATCATAAATGCTGTTGCTGAACATACTAATAACGTATCAATGTAGACGGAAGCCGCTTGCACAATACCTTGTTTAGCTGGGTGAGATACTTCTGCTGCTGCTGCAGGGTGGGCTCCTGTACCTTGGCCCGCTTCATTGGAGTAAATACCACGTTTGACCCCCCAGGCGATCGCTGCCCCAATAATACCACCAAAGGTAGAGTCCAAAGCAAAGGCATTCGCAAAGATTAATTTAAACACTGCTGGTACTTCAGAAATATTCATAAAAATAATCACTATTGCCATTAAGATATAAGCAATCGCCATAAAAGGAACGACATATTGCGCTACTTTTGCAATTGATTTAATACCACCAATAATAATAATTGCTAATAAAACAACTATGATAAGTCCTGAAACCCACATTTTAATCCCAAAAGCACTTTCCATTGCACCTGCAATTGCATTAGTTTGTACACCCGGCATTAAAACTGCCATTGCTATTAATGCACTAATCGCGAAAATTACACCAAAACTTTTTTTGCCTAAGCCTTTTTCAATATAGAAAGCTGGACCTCCACGATATTGATCATCTTTTTCTTCCTTATAAATTTGAGCGAGTGTCGATTCAACGTAAGCTGTCGCAGCTCCAATAAAAGCGATAGCCCACATCCAAAATACTGCACCTGGACCGCCAAATGCGATAGCTGTAGCTGTACCTGCAATATTACCTGTACCTACTCGACCGGATAACGCAATCGACATTGCTTGGAATGAAGATATACCTTTTTCCGACTTTTCACCTTTGAACATAAGAACACACATGTCTTTTATCAATCTAACTTGTAAAAATCGTGTAATAATTGAGAAAAATAAACCTACAGCGAGTATGCCGTAAATCATCCATGGCCCCCATAAAAAGTCATTCAGAAACGAAACTAAACTCTCCATACATTCCCCCCTTTATTTTTCAGCGATGCGGTGTTTCCCCTATTAGGTGAAAGGAATATGAAATCCCCCAAATAACACTAGTGAAAGATATGTGTCATGTTCTGCTAGATAGCTAAAATTTCATAAACCGTAAACCAATATATGTGTTAAATATCAGAAAAATCCGAATTGTGCGCATTATTATTTAAGTAAAGTGTTTTTCCTTTTAATCTTAAAATCTATATTTTTCCAGAAAGCATAAAGTAATGATTATTACTTGTGCTTTAGCTACTATAATAATTCCTAACAAAAGAAGCGCCCCTTAAGTCATTTTCTGACAAAGAGACGCTCCTATATTAAAATGAATATAAATCTTCATTAAACGGAAAAATCATTCAAATATTAGATGAACACTTAAGTTCTTTCCTTATTTTTTTGTTCCCAGAAATCAGCATTTTTGATACCTAATTTGATAGGATCAAATTGAGGATCAATCCCCTGCTTTTTCTGCTCTTCGTAATCTTTTAATGCAATAAGAGATGGTTTCACCAAGAACAATAGCGCGATAATGTTCACCCAAACCATTAGACCAAGACCAATGTCACCTAACACCCAAGCTAAATCAGATGTTCGAACGGCTCCATAAAAAGTCGTGGCAATGATAATAATTTGTACGACGCGTATGCCCACTTTCTGCCGCTTCCCTTCAAACATATAAGCAACATTCGTTTCAGCAATGTAGTAGTAGGCCATTGTAGTTGTAAAAGCAAAGAAGAATAATGCAATGGCTACAAAGCCAGAACCTACCCCAGCACCGGGAAATGCATTATCCACCGCAGCTTGAGTATAAGCTGTCCCCGCTATAATCCCTGGTGCATTTTCAACTAAATATTCACCTTTCCCATCATCAAGCTGAACATTGTACATACCTGAGAATAGGATCATGAATGCTGTAGCTGTACAAACTAAAAATACTGCTAAGTATACAGACGCTGTTTGAACTAGACCTTGTTTTACTGGGTGAGATATTTCCGCTGCTGCAGCTGGGTGAGGACCCGTACCTTGTCCCGCTTCACTTGCATAGACACCACGTTTTACTCCCCATGCTATTGCAGCACCAATCATCCCACCAAAAGTCGAGTCGAGACCAAATGCACTTCGAATAATTAAAGAAAGTACTTCGGGTACTTTTTCAATATTTACAACAATGACAATAGCCGCTACAAGAAGATACCCTAACGCCATAAACGGTACGATAAAAGAAGCTACTGAGGCTATACGTTTTACACCACCGAAAATAATAGCACCTAAAATAATACATACGACTACACCTGAAATCCAGTGCTCTATGCCAAATGCAGTATACATCGAGTCAGCAATGGCATTTGATTGTACGGTTGGTTGTAGAAACGACATTGCCACAACTGCTGCTACAGCAAAAATCATTCCTAACCAACGCTTCCCTGTACTTTTCTCAATATAAAATGCAGGACCACCTCGGTAAACACCGTTTCTTTTCTCTTTATATATTTGTGCTAATGTTGATTCTACATAAGCTGTTGCAGATCCTATGAAGGCAATTACCCACATCCAGAAAATCGCACCCGGTCCACCAAAAGCTATTGCTGTTGCAGTACCCGCGATATTACCTGTCCCAACACGACCAGATAATGCCATAGACAGTGCTTGGAAAGAGGACACACCCGCTTCAGATTCTTTTCCACTGAAGATTTGTTTAAACATATCTTTCAATAAACGAACTTGTACACCTTTTGTTAATATAGTAAATAATAATCCAACTAGCAGAATACCGTAAATCATCCACGGTCCCCATAAAATCCCATAAACACTGGTAATAATGGCTTCCATCTATTGTCCCCCATTGATCATAATAAATTATTCTTCGAAATTGCCCATTTCTAATAAAGGAAGAATTCATTCTATCGAAATAGCAATTGTTATGTATTATATATCAAAACCATCAAATTTGAAATATCCCTAATGTGTTATAAGACAATTGAAATCGGTTACAATATAAAAAGACGGAATTCCGTAAAATTCCGTCAAACTTTATATGATGTAGCCAACTGATTTCAATGCATTAAAGATAAAACTCTCCATATATGCATAAATATCCTCGCGTTCAGGTTCTTGGTATAAATCATGATAACAAGCTTTCCATTCTTTATATTGATATTCTGATAGACTTTGTTGCGAAATCCATTTTTTGCTATATGTTACATCCGCTATTTTATCGTTACCACCATTCATTAATAAAATAGGGATATTGGGAAATACCGTTTGTTGTGATATCCCCTTCATGAAACCATGAAGTTCGCGATACCAATTGACAGTAATGACATCATTATAATAAATATCGTCTTTTTCCTCTTTATAAAATTCATAACTTCTTGTTAAGTGCTTTATATTAATTTCATGATTGATTTTTAGATTGCCAGTTAGTTTACTTAAACCTGTTAATGCATTTGATAATTTTGATGGTTGGTGTTTTAAATGCATCCAAGGTGACGTTAATATAATCCCTGTACATTCATACTTAAATTTTTCAACAACATGGATTCCTAAAATAGCGCCTAAACCATGTCCTACTACAAATACAGGTAAGTTATACGTTAAAGCCGCTTGCATTAGTTGTTTAACAAATGTTTCGTAACTTTTAAACTCTTCACTATGCACACTTTTATGTCTACTCTCCTCTCCATGTCCAGGTAAATCTCCTGAAATAACATGAATACCAGACGTTCTTAAGTTTTCAATTAGCCATGCATATCGACGATGATGTTCGTATGCACTATGTATAATTACAGCGACGGCTCTTGCTTGGCCGTCAGTTTCCCATTTCCACATTACTATCTCACCTCATAAATTCCTATCTTATATTTTAACGTATTCTTACTATAACTGTTCCATTCATGTCTTCCTTTTGTTACGATAATAATACATAATAACTTGAAATGAGGCATTTTTCGATGATTTATCCATTCAGAGACAAAAAACCATCTATTGACCCATCCGCTTTTGTCGGCGATAACGTTATTATCACTGGCGATGTTACTATAGGACCTGATTCTTCTATTTTTTATAATACGGTTATCCGTGGAGATGTTTCTCCTACAATTATAGGACGCAAAGTAAATATCCAAGATTTATGTTGTTTACATCAAAGTCCTGCATATCCACTTATCTTAGAAGACGATGTGACAATTGGACATCAAGTAACATTACATAGCTGTACTGTAAAAAAAGGCGCTCTTGTTGGGATGGCTTCAATTATCCTAGATGGTGCTGAAATTGGTGAAGGCGCATTTATTGGTGCCGGCAGTCTCGTTTCACAAGGTAAGATAATCCCTCCTAACACATTAGTATTTGGACGCCCTGCAAAGGTTATTCGCGAGTTAACTGAAGAAGATAAAAAAGATATGGATCGCATTGTGAATGAGTATTATGAAAAAGGACAATATTATAAATCACTACAAAAATAACTAAATCTAGAAGCCTGAGTATCGTTTTTCATACGATTTCTCAGGTTTTTTTAATTTCTTATTGTGAGTTTCTTCTATATAAAAACAAAAAATATCCCAAGCTACATTTGATTACTAAAATAATCAATATGTAACTCGGGATATTTAGTATTATTGGGATTTTCCAGAATGAATTAAAGTCCAGCTTTATCTTTTAAAACGGTAGCTTTATCTGTAGCTTCCCATGGAACATTCAAATCTGTACGGCCGAAATGGCCATAAGCAGCTGTTTGTTTGTAGATAGGGCGGCGTAAATCAAGCATTTTAATAATGCCTGCTGGGCGTAAATCAAATAATTCACGAACCCACTCAACCAAA
Source organism: Viridibacillus sp. NPDC096237 (assembly GCF_050278625.1). Classification (NCBI taxonomy): domain Bacteria; kingdom Bacillati; phylum Bacillota; class Bacilli; order Caryophanales; family Caryophanaceae; genus Viridibacillus; species Viridibacillus sp. NPDC096237. The sequence continues at coordinate 109,909 of NZ_JBNNTI010000007.1, forward strand.
TCTGCTTCTTTCACTTTACCAGTACCGAAAGTATCGATTGCAATTGAAACTGGTTGTGCAACACCAATCGCATAAGCAAGTTGTACTTCACAACGCTCGGCAAGTTCAGCTGCTACAATATTTTTTGCAACATAACGCGCCGCATAAGCTGCAGAACGATCCACCTTAGTCGCATCCTTACCAGAGAATGCACCGCCACCATGGCGAGCGTATCCACCGTAAGTATCTACGATAATTTTGCGTCCTGTTAACCCTGCGTCACCTTTTGGTCCACCAATTACAAAGCGACCAGTTGGGTTGATAAAGTATTTTGTGTTCTCATCAAGTAATTCAGTAGGAACAACCGGAGCAATTACGCACGCTTGTAAATCTTCTTTAATTTGCTCTAATGTCACTTCTGGATCATGCTGAGTTGAAATAACGATTGTGTCAACGCGAACAGGATGATTATTTTCATCATATTCAATTGTCACTTGAGTTTTACCATCCGGACGTAAATAAGCTAACTCTTGTGTTTTACGAACTTCTGATAATCGACGAGCTAATTTATGTGCCAAGCTAATAGGTAAAGGCATTAACTCAGGTGTTTCATTACAAGCGAATCCAAACATTAAACCTTGGTCACCAGCACCAATTGCTTCAATGTCTTCATCTGTCATTGAACCTTCACGTGCTTCAAGAGCTTGGTCAACACCCAATGCGATATCAGCTGACTGCTCACCGATTGCTGTTAAAACAGCAACGTTTTCACCGTCAAAGCCATATTTACCACGCGTATAGCCGATTTCCATTACCGTTTCACGAACGATTTTAGGAATATCAACATAAGTTGATGTTGTAATCTCTCCTGCTACTAATACAAGACCAGTTGTTACTGTAGTTTCACACGCAACACGTGCATTCGGGTCTTTTGAAACGATTTCATCTAAAATGGCATCCGAAATTTGATCACAAATTTTATCTGGATGTCCTTCTGTTACACTCTCTGATGTAAACAGTCGACGGTTTGTCATTTGGTTTCCTCCTATTATCTGCGAGATTGCCTCGGAAATGATACGGTACTCATTACCCATGTTAGTTCTTTCCAGTAGGATTGAACACCAAGCCGTTGCTGCTTTTAACACGAGGATTCTAGAAAGTGCCACTATATATAAATAGAACCGCATAAATTACATATACTTATCAAAAATTTAGGAATTGGTCTATTTTAGATAAAAAAACCCTTCCACCCATTATTACTAATGAGTGGAAGGGAATAATTCATAAGCACCTTTCACTCTTATCGTTCAAGGATAAAATCCTTGCATCAGATTAAGCACCAGCGCATCACATAAAAACACAATGCAGGTTGCCGGGTTTCATAGGGCCTGACCCTCCACCAGCTCGGGATAAGAGTATCCGTTCAATTTCACATATTAGAACATTATAGCTTAGTTGTCAACATCTTTTTTATTTCTTAAAAAAAAGTACAATTTTCATAAAAATTATATTGCAATTAGTATAGATTATTTAACTAAATGTGTTATACTAATTTCGAAAATGAAATATAAATCCCCTCTAACAAGAGAAATAATATAAAAAGGATGGTACGTAAAACGATGAATTCAGTAGAAATTACGAATGAACTGAAGGAATTATTGAAAGGTGAAAATATTCTGGAACAACTTTCAGTACCACAATTAACAGAAAAAGCTTCTTCACGCGGTGAAGCAATCTTAACTGTTGATGGTGCTGTAAGAGCAGTCACAGGAAAATATACAGGTCGTTCTCCTAAAGATAAATATATGGTTGAAGAAGAAAGTTCGAAAGATAAAATTGATTGGGGTAAAGTAAATAGACCAATCTCATCGGATATCTTCGATTCATTGTACACTAAAGTAGTTAACTACTTGAAAGAAAAAGAAGAATTATTTGTATTTAACGGTTTTGCAGGTGCAGATACATCATCTCGTTTAGCTATTCGAGTAGTAAATGAATACGCTTGGCATAACCTATTTGCACATCAATTATTCATTCGTCCTACTGAAGCAGAGCTAGAAACACATGAAGCTGACTTCACAATCGTTTCTGCTCCAACTTTCAAAGCGGACCCGGCAGTAGATGGAACTGATTCTGAAACTTTCATTATCGTTTCTCTTGAAAAACGCATCATCCTAATTGGCGGAACTGAATACGCTGGTGAGATGAAAAAATCGATTTTCAGTATCATGAACTACTTATTACCACAACAAGGTATTCTTTCAATGCACTGTTCAGCAAACGTTGGTGAAGCAGGCGATGTAGCACTATTCTTCGGTTTATCTGGAACAGGTAAAACAACTTTATCTGCAGATGCAGACCGTAAATTAATCGGCGATGATGAGCATGGTTGGTCTGACAACGGTGTATTCAATATCGAAGGTGGATGCTATGCTAAAACTATCAACCTTTCTAAAGAGAAAGAACCTGAAATTTACAATGCTATCAGTTTTGGTACTGTACTAGAAAACGTAGTAATTGATGAAGAAACACGTATTCCAAATTACGACGATGGTTCGCTAACGGAAAATACCCGTGTTGCTTACCCAATTCAAAATATCGAAAACATTGTTGATCCATCTGTTGCAGGTCATACAAAAACAATCATCTTCTTAACTGCAGATGCATTTGGCGTATTGCCTCCAATCAGTAAATTAACAAAAGAGCAAGCAATGTATCACTTCTTAAGTGGTTTCACATCTAAATTGGCAGGTACTGAACGCGGTGTTACTTCACCTGAACCAGTATTCTCAACATGCTTCGGTTCTCCATTCCTACCACTTCCGGCAACAGTATATGCTGAAATGTTAGGTAACAAGATCGATGAACACAAAGTAAACGTATTCTTAGTAAACACTGGTTGGACTGGTGGAGAATATGGCGTTGGTAACCGTATGAAACTTTCTTATACTCGTTCAATGGTTCGTGCCGCAATCGATGGTAAATTAAATAACGTCTCCACTGAAAAAGATGCTATCTTCGGTCTAGAAATACCTGTAGCTGTTGAAGGTGTTCCAACTGAAGTATTAAATCCACGTAACGCATGGAAAGATAAAGAAGCTTATGATCAAAAAGCTTCTGCTCTTGCTGACATGTTCCGAGAAAACTTCAAAAAATTCGGTGTTGTATCAGAAGATATCGTGAAAAACGGCGGTCCTATCGCTTAATTCAACTAATAAATTAGAAAAGACTACTCTTTGAGTGGTCTTTTTATTTTAGAATATATATAAATAGATACGACCGTTGATTTCCGCTACGGTGGACGCTTTCCGCGGGCGGGCGCCACCTCCGCTCAAATCAACTACACATGTAATAAAAACAAAATTTTTGAGGTAATGGAGAATGGTGACGTGAAAAAATAATCCTGAAAGAGATCAAATTGAAATGACTTGATCAACTACCTCAAGAATATCTTATGAGAAAAATTGAGGATGTGGTGAACAACCTCTAAAAAAAGTGTCCAATGAAAGCGATGCTTACTTTTGCTACTGAGAATTTAAAGAACTCGCCAATTGTACTTGGCAAAGGTCAAAAATGGCATAAAAGTTAATATTCGAAGAGTATTTTATCTAAGGCTATATCTAACTTGATTGTTGATTTCATTCAAATTAAAAAGCGTATTCGAAATATAAATCGAATACGTTTCTTGTTTTGAATAGCGAATAATTAATAAGAGCCCCCCAAAATTACACAAACGCATTAATTAGCCCTAACACCATATTCAAAATAATAAAAATTATAATAATTGTAATGATACGATCCACTTTAAGAACATTTACTTCTTTATCTTTATATCGCTCATAAAAAATCCATAAAACAATTAATCCTATTAAATAAATTAGATTAAATGATAAATATACAACCTTAAAAATAGTCAACTTGAATAGTCTACACTTAGTTGGACAGTAAAATTAAGGGCAAGTAGAATAATAGATAACAAGAAGGAGAATCTACTATGTCCAGTAAAAGAAGAAC